>JAGHTH010000063.1 GCA_018065365.1 Candidatus Coliplasma caballi | reverse complement strand
CACGGGGTTGATCGAGGATTCGATCTCCAACGGAGAGAATACGTTTGGCATCGTTGCAGTTCCTTTTCTTGTTTTTTACAGCAGAGAATCGACTTTCTCGCCTTTTTCGCACTTGTCGAGGATGTATTCCATATTCATCAGCATACGCGGATAATGGAACGGGCCTTTCCACATGGAGCCCTTCTGCGTGTGCGAAACGGTACCGTCCTTGTGCAGATAGCCGTACCACTCGCCGCAGTCCTTGTCGGCAAAATGACCGAACGAATACGCGTGGACGCGCTCGAACATCTTAAAGTATTTCTCGTCGCCCGTGATGTTGTAAGCGAGCAGGGAAGCGATGAGCGCTTCGTCGTGTACCCACCACAGTTTCATATCGTGCTCGAGCTGTTCGGGCGGTCTGCCGTTGACGTCGGTAAAGTAGATGTAGCCGCCGTACTCCTTGTCCCAGCCCCATTCGGAAGAGCATTCAAAGATCTTCAGAGCGGTCTTCAGCAGTTCCTCGTCGCCGGTGTAGAGGTATTGGTTCATCAAGAACCAGCTGTTCTCCATGGAATGCCCGGGGTTGATGCAGCGGCCTGCGGGGGTGTCGATGAACTCGCCGTTCGGGCCGACGGTCTCGAGAACGCAGCCGAGCTCGGGCTTCCAGTGCAGTTTGATGATGTTCTCCGCCATATCCTGCGCGATCTTGGTGTAGTAAGCCGCCTTTGCGGGATCGACGCGGCGCAGAAGCTGCGCGGTCGAAACCAACACCATCGGCACCGCGGAAGCGACTTCTTCACGCGTCTCCGCATAGGTCTTGGGCGTGATCTTGTAGGGATCGCTGGAGGGATCGCGGAACATCCGCAGCATACCCTCATAGCAATCCTCGGCTTTCTGAATGTAGGATTTGTCGCCGGTCATCAGACCGTATTCCGCCATGGACATGACGTAGAAGCTCTCGGTGAACATATAGCGGCGCTTGCGGATCGGTCTGCCGTCCTGCGCCAGCGTGAAGAACATTCTGCCGTCCTTGTCGGTCAGGTATTTGTCGATAAAATCGACGCCGAGCTTTGCCGCTTCCACCCACTCGTCGCGTTTGCCGTAACGGTTGCAGAGAGTGGAGAACGTCCAGAGGCATCTGCCCTGGAACCAGCCCGATTTGTCGTTGTTGTAGCTCTTGCCTTCGCGGTCTACGCAGGTAATGTATCCGCCGTACTTTTTGTCCAGCAGATCGCTCTGCATCCAGAAAGGCATACAGTCGTCCATCAGCTGATGGTTGTAGAACTTCTTGTAAGAGGAGATCAGTTCCTTATCCATGATGTTACCGTCCTTTTGATTTGTTTTCTTCGGCTCTATTCTAATCCTTTTGCGTTCTTTTGTCAATATCAAAAAAGAAACTTTGCACAAAAAAATTGACAAATGCATTTTGACGTGCTATAATGCAAAAGGTATGTTATACCTTGGCTGTTTTCCACCGAACGAAAGGAGTGAAATCGTCTGTGAAAAGGAATCTCAAACGCGGTTGTCTGGCTGCTCTGATCCTCTGCGTCTGCGCCGCGCTCTGCTCCTGCTCGTTCTCTCTGGAAGGGATGCTGACGAAGATCAAGAGTTACGTCAACGGCGAGGAAGGGGAAGTGATCCCGCCCGATTTCGTGGAGTCCCGCGAGAGCGGCGATTACGCATACGACGCCTATCTGACCTACGCGGTCATCACGGGCTACCTCGGCGAGCAGACACACGTGAACGTCCCGGCGACGCTCGACGGGCTGCCGGTCAAGCGCATCGGCGCTTTGGCGTTTTACGACGGGGTAAAGGTCGAATCGGTCGTCCTGCCCGAAGGGATCGAGGCGCTCGACGATAACGCGTTTTACTATTGCAGCGCGATGACGTCGGTCAGCTTGCCTTCGACGCTGACGGCGATGGGCGAAAAAAGCTTTTCGTGGTGCGGCGCGCTGACCTCGGTCGATCTGCCTGCCGGAATCACGGCGATCCCCGATTTTTGTTTCAATCAATGCACTTCGTTAAAAACCGTTTCGTTTGCGGGAAAGGTCCGCACCGTCGGCGCACGGGCGTTTTCGGGCTGTGCGGAACTGCGCGCGGTCGATTTCGGCGGCGATCTGCTGTCGCTCGGGGACTACGCGTTCCGCGGAGACACGGCGCTCGTTTACGTCGTTCTGCCCGGCGGGTGCAACCTCGGCGCAGAAGCGTTTTCCGGCTGCGACGCCTCGTTTACGGTGGTAACGCCCGCGGGAAGTGCCTGCGCGCTTTCCTGTGAACAGATGGGCGTTCTCATTGCCGCGGAAGCGCCGGCGCTTCCCGATGCGCCGGAGGAATCTTCGGAAGAATCCACCGTGTCCGACATTATTCTGGAATAAATATCCGAAAGGAAGAAAATAAAAATGCAATCTCAATCTCTGAACGTATTGCGCAAAAAGTATCTTGAATTTTTCGAGAGCAAGGGACATCTCAAAATGGACTCTTTCTCTCTCGTCCCGCAGGACGATAACTCGCTGTTGCTGATCAACGCGGGCATGGCGCCGCTCAAGAAGTATTTCACGGGCGAGAAAGTTCCGCCCCGCAAGCGTGTAACCACCTGCCAGAAATGCGTCCGCACGCTCGATATCGACAACGTCGGCAAAACGGCGCGCCACGGCACCTTCTTTGAAATGCTCGGCAACTTCTCGTTCGGCGACTATTTCAAATCCGAGGCGATTCCGTGGGCGTGGGAATTCCTGACCAAAGTGCTGGAGATCCCGGAAAATCGCCTGTATCCGTCCGTCTATCTCGAAGACGACGAGGCGATCGAGATCTGGGAGAAGGTCGGCGTTCCGAAAGAACGCATTACCCGTCTGGGCAAGGACGACAACTTCTGGGAGATCGGTTCCGGCCCCTGCGGCCCCTGCTCCGAGATCTATTTTGACCGCGGCGAAAAGTACGGCTGCGGAAAAGCCACCTGCGGCGTCGGCTGCGACTGCGACCGTTTCATTGAGATCTGGAACATCGTGTTCACGCAGTTCGAGGGCGACGGCAACGGCAACTACACCCGTTTGGCGCACCCGAACATCGACACCGGTATGGGCTTGGAGCGTCTTGCCTGCGTGATGCAGGACGTGAATAACCTGTTTGAAGTCGATACGATCCGCAACATCATGCTCAAGGTCTGCGAGATGGCAGGCGTGAAATACGACGCGTCGGCTTCCGACAAGGACGTGTCCTTACGTGTCATTACCGACCACATCCGTACCGCGACGTTCCTGATCAGCGACGGCGTTCTGCCTTCCAACGAGGGCAGAGGTTACATTCTGCGCCGCGTGCTGCGCAGAGCCGCAAGACACGGCAGACTGCTGGGCATCAAGGGGGCTTTCCTCTCGACGCTGTGCGACACCGTGATCCACGAGAGCGGAGAAGCGTATCCGGAATTGGTCGCGCGCGCCGATTATATCCGCAAGATCATCGGCATCGAGGAAGACCGTTTCAACCAGACGCTTGACGCCGGCTTGGGCATTCTGAATAAGATGATCGCCGAAACGCAGAAGGCGGGCAAAGACACCGTCGCGGGCGAGGATCTGTTCAAACTGTACGATACGTTCGGATTCCCGATCGACCTGACCAAAGAAACTCTGGCGGAAAAAGGACTTTCCGCGGATGAAGACGCGTTCAAAGCATTGATGCAGGAGCAGAAGAAGCGTGCGAGAGAAGCACGCGCGGCGCTGGGCGACATGAGCTGGACGGACGATTCCGTCGGCGGCATCGACAAGACGCGCCCGACCTCGTTCGAGGGCTATACCGAGAACAAGACCGCTTCCGTGATCATCAATATCGTTGCGGGCGGCGAGCCGGCTTCCGTGCTGAACGGCGGCAAAGCGGTCGTCGTGCTGGACAAGACTCCGTTCTACGCGGAAATGGGCGGACAGGTCGCCGACACCGGTGTGATCCGGCAGGACGGCGGTGTGTTCCGTGTGGAGAACGTCAAGAAGACCGCCGAGGGCGTGTACCTGCATTTCGGTACGCTTGAAGAAGGCGTTCTGACCGTGGACGCTCCCTGCGAAGCGGAGATCGACGCGGAAAGAAGAACCGCGATCGCACGCAACCATTCCTCCGTACATCTGCTGCAGGCGGCACTCCGTGAGGTGTTGGGTACGCACGTTCAGCAGGCGGGTTCCTACGTGGACGAGCAGAAGGCAAGATTCGATTTTACGCACCCGACGGCGCTGACCGCGGAAGAACTTCTACAGGTCGAAAACCGCGTCAACGAGGTCATTCTGCAGGGACTTCCCGTCGTAACCGACGTGATGAGCCAGCAGGAAGCCGTGGCAAGCGGCGCGATGGCGCTGTTCGGCGAAAAATACGGCGAATTCGTCCGTGTGGTCAAGATGGGCGACTTCTCCAAAGAACTCTGCGGCGGAACGCACATCGACAACATCGCGCGGATCGGATTGTTCCGCATCCTGACCGAAACCTCCGTCGCGGCGGGTGTCCGTCGTATCGAGGCGTGCACCGGTCTGAATTCGCTGGCGCTTCTGCGCGACGAGAAGAATCAGCTCGGCGAACTTGCTTCCGCGCTGAAAGCGAACGGAACGGAAGAAGCGATCCGCAAGGCAGAACAGCTGCAGGCGGAAAACAAGGGACTCCGCAAGGAACTCGATTCCATTCGTTTGCAGGCGTTGTCCGGCGAGTTGGAAGCATCCGTCAAGGGCGCGGCACCGGTAGGCGCTCTGCGGTTGGCAACGGCATCGTTCGACGGGCAGCCGATGGACGCGCTGCGCGGTGCGGTGGATAACCTCGTCAATCAGAATCCCGATCTCGTTCTGGTCGTCGGTACCGTGAACGAGGGTAAGGTGCAGTTGGTCGCGGGCTGCGGCAAGACCGCCGTCGCGGCAAAGGCACATTGCGGAAATATCCTCAAGTCGATCTCTCCGATGGTCGGAGGAGGCGGCGGCGGACGTCCCGACAGCGCGACTTCCGGCGGTAAGGATCCGTCCGGACTCGCAAACGCGCTCGCGGCGGTCAAGGACGTGCTTGCCGGTCAGATCGGCTGAAGATCTAAAAAAGGAGTGTCCGAAATGGAAGATTGCATTTTCTGCAAAATCGCGCGCGGCGAGATTCCCTCGAAAAAGGTTTTTGAGGATGAAAACGTTTTCGCGTTTCACGATATCAACCCGAACGCGCCCGTTCACGTGCTGGTCATCCCGAAAAAGCACATCGCTTCGATGAACGAAGTGAACCCGGACACGATCGGCACGGTTTCCGAGGTTTTGCTCGCCATTCCGAAGGTAGCTTCGATGGTCGGGCTTTCCGAAAGCGGTTACCGTGTGATCTCCAACTGCGGAAGCGACGCGGGACAGACCGTTCCGCATCTGCATTTCCACATCCTCGGCGGAAAGGTTTTGCCCGCGAAAATGGGTTGATCCGATGATGTTGAAAGACCGCCTTTTTACCGTTCTGGCGCTGTTCTTCGCGGCGGGAATCGCCGTGGGTTTTGTCGCCTCGCCCGGTGGAAAGGCGGTCTGCTTTTTCACGTTCGCGCTTCTGATCGCCGTTTCGGCGGGATTGCTCCGTCTGTCGAAAAAACGTTTGCCGGATTGGAAAAACGCCGCGGTTTACGCGCTGATCGCTTCGATCGGGCTGACCGTCGGGACGGGTTGGGCGCACCTGCGGGCGCAGCCGTACGAGGAGTTCTCGCGGTTTTCCGGCAGGGAAGATACCGTCGCGGGAACCGTGACGGACAGCGGGAGCAGCGAAACGTCGTCCTATGTGATCGTAAAAGCGGAGCGTTCCGTAAACGCGCTGCCGTCCGGAACGAAGATCCGCCTGTACCTCGATACTTCGACGAGGTTGCTCTGCGGGGACAACGTAACGGTAAAACTGACTTACGGAAACCTCTGCGGCAGGGATCTGCGCGCGGAGGGGATCGCGCTGAACGCGCACGGGACGATCGTTGCCCGTGAGTACGCGGACGATCCGATCGGGTTTTTGCGCCGGAAAGGCGTTTCTTACTGTGAAAAACTGTACGCGCCGTTCGGACAGCAAGGACTGACCGAGGCGCTTCTGTTCCGCGAGAAAAGCGCGCTTTCCGCGGAGGTTTCCGCCGTGTACCGAAACGGCGGGCTGTCGCACCTTCTGGCGATCAGCGGATTGCACCTTGTGGTGTTGATGACGATTCTGCGCAGACTGCTGTCGCGCGTCGGAGTTCCGGCTTACGCCGCGGATATCGTTTGCATCACGGCTTCCGTTGTTTACGCGATTCTGGTCGGCGCGTCGCCGTCCATTCTGCGCGCGGTGTTCATGATGGCGTGTGTGGCGGTCGGAACGCGGGCGTTCAAGAGCATCGACGGGATCAGTTCGCTGTCGGCGGCGCTGATCGTGCTGTTGATCCTCAACCCGTATGCGCTGTTTTCCGTGGGGCTTCAACTTTCGTTCTTATCCTGCCTCGGCATTTTGCTTTTGGAGCCCTATGCCGAACTGCTCGGCGAACAGATCGTCGGTGAAACGGTCGGTCGGAAGAAAAAACTTCGGAAACTGCTTGCCGGAGTCGCGGAAAACTTTTTCGTTTCGGCGGGTGCGGTGCTGTTTACCTTTCCGGTCGTGGCGTTTACGTTTTCGGAAGTGTCGTGGATCGCGCCGCTTCTGAATCTGCTGGTCGTTCCGCTGTTCCCGTACGTGCTGACGCTCGTACTGCTTTCGGCGCTGATCTGTCCGTTCTGGACGGAAGCCGCGTCGGTGCTGGCGTTTCTGCCCGGAACGGCGCTGCGCGGGTTGGAACTTGCGCTTACGGCGCTCCGAGAGAGCGGCATCGGCAGTCTGACGCTGCCTGACGGAACGGCATGGCTGCCGGCGGTGTTCGTGTGCGCGGCACTGTTCGGGTTTGCGTTCTTAAAGCAGAAACGCCTGGAGGTCGTCGTTACCTCGTCGGCACTGTTCTTCGTCAGCACCGTCGTGTTGGCGTTTTTGCCGGGTTAAACACAAAAACTGCACTTTTTTACGGGAAAACGGGAAAAAGTTTACGCTTTTTCGCTTTTCGCCGATTGCAAAATCGGGGAAACTATGATACAATCAAAAAGGAGAGAATGTTTGGGAAAGGAGGGGACGGCATGGGCTCGTACGGACGTCGGGAATTCGACAAAGATCCGCTGGACGTTCTGAAGCAGAAGATCAAGGAAGGGACGCTGAACGGCGCCTATCTGTTTTGGGGCGCGGAGGAATACACCAAAGATTTCTATGCCGAAAAACTACGTAAAAACGCAAAAAGTTCCCCGCTTCCCGAATTCAATTACATCGTATTTGACGCGGAACACCAGAATGCCGGCGAACTGGAAGAATGCGTGCAGGCGCTTCCGTATATGTGGGAGAGCAAGTGCGTTGAGGTCAGAGGGCTGAACGTGCAGAAACTTTCCGCCGACGAGGGAGAGAGGTACGCGCGGATCATCGAAGACCTTCCCGATTACGCGACGCTGCTCTTTCTGCTCCGCGCCGGAGAATACAGCGGCGGGACGGGCGCGAAAAAGCCCGAAAAAGAGGGCACTCCCGAAAAACGAAACGGCTTCAAACTGCTCCTTTCCGCGTTGGAACAGTACGGCACGGTGGTGGAATTTCAGCCCGAAAAGGGTGATAAGCTCGCGGCGTGGGTGGCAAAGCATTTCTCTGCGCGCGGCGTGAAGATCGCGCCGGGACTGCCGGGCATGATGATCTCCTACTGCGGCAACGATATGTACACGTTGCAGGGCGAGATCTCCAAACTCTGCGAACTGTACGACGGGAAACCGCTGACCGAGCAGGACGTAAAGACCTACTGCTGCGCGAACGAGAGTTACGTCTTTTTCGACGTGGCTTCCTGCATGAACCGAAAAGACCTCGCGGGTGCGCGGAAGATTCTTTCGGGGCTGCGGCTCAACGCCGAAAGCGTTCCGATGGCGATGGGGTACCTCGCTTCCAACTATCAACTGATGCTGCTGGTCAAAGCGGGCGTGGATCACGGAAAAACCGCCGCGCAGATCGCTTCCGAGCAGAAAATTCCGTCGTGGAAGGTTACCAAAGCGCTGTCGTCTTTGCATTACGTAACGATGGAAGAACTGAACGCGGCGGTCGCGATGATCGCTGAGACAGACCTGCGGCTGAAGACCGTGCGGAGTGATCCCGCGTCGGCGCTGGAACTGCTGGTCTGCAGAATTTGCGGCTATGGAAAACGATGAAAGACTGATCCTGCGCTGCCCGGTGGCAGTAGAGGGAAAATACGATAAGATCCGTTTGGAAAACGTGGTGCAGACGCCTGTTTTCGTGCTGAACGGGTTCGGAATTTTTCGGGACACCGAAAAAAAAGAACTGCTCTCCCGCGTGTGCAGGGAGCAGGGGTTGATCCTGTTGACCGACAGCGACCGCGCGGGTGCTTTTCTGCGCGGAAAACTCAAGGGTATCCTGCGGGGCGGGACGGTCTATCAGGTCTATGCACCGCAGAGAAAAGGCAAGGAAAAACGGAAAAGCGCCCCCTCCGCCGACGGCTTGCTCGGCGTGGAGGGAACGGACGGAAAAACGCTGCGGGAACTGCTTTTGCCGTTCGCGGCGGAAAACGGTCTGCCGCACGGCGCGGGCGTAACCGAGGCGGAATGGTACGCGCACGGCTTTTCGGGCGGAGAAAACGCTTCCGAAAAACGCAAAGCGTTGGCGCGCGCGCTGGATCTGCCGGATAATCTGACTTCCCGCGGATTGCTCGAGGCGATCAATCTGTTGGTGGACAGGGAAACTTACGAAAGAACACGGAACGGACTATGAAAACAGTCGGGATCGTTACGCTGGGCTGCCGCGTCAATCAGTA
>JAGHTH010000055.1 GCA_018065365.1 Candidatus Coliplasma caballi | reverse complement strand
CATGCACGTTCACACCTATCTTTCCGACTGCGCACCGCGCGACGCGTTTGCGGACGGGTACATCAAGCTCGCGGAGGAATACGGACAGAGCATTCTCGGCTTTGCCGATCACGCGTGGGCGGAGGGAGTTCCGGGCGTTTCGGAGTGGTACAAGCCCCAGACGTTCTCGCGACTCGTCAAGCAAAAGGAAGAACTGCACGCAAAGAGTTCTTCCGTTAAACTGTTACAAGGCGCGGAAGGAGAATACGCGAACTTCCTGCTCGGGATCGACGAGGATGCCGCGGCGATCGCGGATTACATCCTCATTCCGCACGACCACATCCACATGAGCGGGTTTGTCGTTCCGGTCGGGTATGAGCCGCCGGCAAAGATGGCTTGCTTCCTCTTGGACAGTTTTGAAGCGATCTGCAAGCATCCGAAGCGGAATCTCATTACGGCGCTCTGCCATCCGCTGATCCCCTGCTGCAAGCCCACGTCTTACGTCAACGAGGTGCTAAAAGAGATCACGGACGCGCAAATGGAAGAAGCCCTCACAGCCGCAAAGGAAACAGACATGATGCTGGAGTTGAACACAAGCTGTTTTGCCAAATTGCAGACCGAAGAGGACTTCAAGTCGTACGAGTATATGCGTTTCGTCGCTCTTGCGAAAGAGAAAGGAAACGTTCTTTATTGGGGCAGCGACGCCCACAGTCATGAGCGGTACCGTTATTTACACGATATTGCTCCGAAGATCCTGTCCTACACGGGGCTGACCGAAGAGGATTTCACCGAAGCAGAACGCCGTATGCTGCAATTGTAAACTGATCGAGTGCTTTGGAACGGTCGCGGTAGATCGCCGAACGTTCACGATAGTAACGCTCGCAAAGCGTTTCGGCGCAGTTCCGACTTCCCGACGCGAAAAACGTTTCCAGCAGATCGCGCTGGTAGGGTGTCAGAACTTCATAGGCGCGCCGGATCTGTTCGAGTTGTTCTTCCAGCAGATGCAAACGAAACCGGCAATCATCCAGTTTTGATAACAGCCGTTTCCAATCCTCCGCCTCGATCGGACGGAGTTCCCGTGCCGCCAAGTCATTCTGACGAGCGGCACTTTCTTTTTCCAGAAACAACACCTGTTCGCGAAGCGCGTCGGCGGCGGTTTCTAAAAATCGTTTGCGTTTCAGCAGCGTCTTTGCGCGGGTTCTGTAATCTTCCATTTCTTTTTACCTCCTCTTGGCAATCCATTTACACCTCACTTTTCTTTGACGTCTTCCGGGCGGAGCGTGTCCCTGCCGACGTTGATTTGATAAGAACCGAACATTTGTTCGTTTCTTGACGTTTTCAGTATAACATAGAATCATCGGTTTGTCAAGGGGTGTAAAATGTGTTTTTTTGTCGAAAAAAGGATTGACAACGCACTCTTTTTCGGGTAAAATGGAAACGCTTCACGAACTTTGTCGGAGCCGCTCGAAACGGCACCGAACAAAATGGAAAGAAGGGATCGTTTTTGAAGAGATTTGTCGGCTTCGCGTTGGCGCTTGTGATATTCGCCGCGCTCATCTTTGCTTCGTGCGAAGAAAACCAGCCGGAGAGTTCCGCGCCTGCCGTATCGGAGTTTTCATCCGAGAAAACGGCGGAGTCCCGTGCGGAAACGTCGCCGGAAGAAAGCGAAGAACTTCCCGTTTTGATTCTTGAATACGACGAATACCTGGTCGCTAAGGCGGAGCGCGACGGGTTTTCCTATCGCTATACCTACTGCTTCGACGAAAATGACCTCGTGTTCAATGCCGAAGCGCGCATCGTTTTCCCGGACGAAAAAAGTGCGGCGGAAGAATATAAGCAGTTGAAAGAAAAGGAATACCCGAATCTTCTGCTCGAAGGAAACGTACTCACGTTTGCGTTCCCCAAAAAAGAGTGCCCTTATTATCAGATTTCGTTCGAGGTTCTTCCCTACCTGCTCGAAACCACGATCTACGAAATCACGGAAATCTGCCCCCGACCTACCGAAAGTTCCGAGGAAACTTCCTTTTGACGTTCCGAATATCCTCCGTTTACGCACAAAAACGAAGAAAATCAAAGAAAATCGAAAGAATTTGAAATTTTTTTGGAAAAACCTATTGACAAATCGAAAAAACGTGCTATACTCTTAAAGGTTTCAATCAGAGAACAAATTCAGAAAGGAATACAAATATGTCTACCACAATGCTCAAAAAAGAAACGGTTGAGCGCAAATGGTACGTGATCGACGCGGCTGACAAGACGCTCGGTAAAGTAGCAGTTGCTGCAGCAACCATTCTGAACGGTAAACACCGTCCCGAATACACCCCTCACGTCGATTGCGGCGAGTGCGTGATCGTGATCAACGCTTCCAAAGTCGTTCTGACGGGTAAAAAACTGGATCAGAAGATCCATTATCATCACACCGGCTACATCGGCGGTCTGAAAGCCGTGAAGTACCGTACGCTCATGGAAACCAAACCCGAAATGGCTGTCGAACTCGCAGTCAAGGGTATGCTTCCCAAGAACAGCATCGGCGACAACAGCTTCACTCGCCTGAAGGTCTATGCAGGTGCGGAACACGAACAGGCGGCTCAGAAGCCGATCCCTGTTGAAGTGAAATGAGGAGGAACTGAACAATGACTTATACATCCGCTATTCCTTATTTTTACGGCACCGGCAGAAGAAAGACCAGCGTTGCACGCGTTCGCGTGATCGCAGGTACCGGCGCAATTACCGTCAACGGCAAGCCCGCTGAAGAATACTTCGGTCTGGACACCCTGATGCTCATCATCAACCAGCCCTTCGCCGTTACCGGCACGCAGGGCAAATTCGATATCATCTGCACCGTCAAGGGCGGCGGTCTTTCCGGTCAGGCGGGCGCGATCCGTCACGGTACCGCAAGAGCGCTTCTTCAGGCAGATGATGCATACCGTACCCCTCTCAAGAAGGCCGGTCTGCTGACTCGTGATCCTCGTATGAAGGAAAGAAAGAAGTACGGCTTGAAAGCAGCTCGTCGCGCAAGCCAGTTCTCCAAGCGTTAATTACGGGTTATCCGTTTTCAAAAAAAGACAGATCTTTATGGTCTGTCTTTTTTGCTTGACAAATCGACAAGAGTATGTTATACTTTTTTAGAAAATAAAACGGAGAAAAGCAATGGAAGAACAAAACATTCGCGCATACGAAAAGCAACGCAACGGCAGGTTCGTCCTGGCGCTTTTGTGCGTCGTTACGCTGGTCAACCAGATCGTGCGGCTTTGCGGCGCTTCGCTGGTCTTCCCCTGCTCCGTTTACGTTCCGAGGT
>JAGHTH010000020.1 GCA_018065365.1 Candidatus Coliplasma caballi | reverse complement strand
TTCAGGTCTTTTTCGGACTCTTTTCCTTTCAGACGGGTAAACATCACGCCGATGATCATTAAGAAACTCATGGAGTGGTGCATATACGTTGCGAGTTTGGGGTTTTCTTTCCGGATCGCGTCGATGTCGTGAGAAGCAAACACCAATTCGGAGATCAGACGCTGATCGCCCGCCTGTTTGATCAGTTTCTCTTTGGAAACAGATTGTCCCGGTCTGCCGACGTAATAGCGGTAGAAATCGGCGTCGATATAGTAAAGTTTTTTGACAAACGGGAGCGGATAATAGACGAACAGGTTGTCTTCATAGAAGCAATGCTTCGGAAGCGTCAGCCCGCAATTCTTCAAAAGTTCGGTACGATAGATGCAGGAATGCAGGGAAAGCTGCTGGGTAACACGGAAATGTCTGGTATCGTTCCACGAGAGAATTCTTCCCTCCGGGAGCGCGTTGCCCCAGCGGATGACCTGTTGTTTGCCGTTATCCACGTGTTCATAGACGTAGTTGCAGACCATCAGATCCACACCGCCGTCCTTTTCAAGTTCCCCGAGTTTATCCGTAACCTGCTTCATCGCGGTCGGATCCACCCAGTCGTCCGAATCGACGACCTTGAAATACAATCCCTCGGCATGACGCAAGCCGTTGTTGATTCCCTCTCCGTGTCCTCCGTTTTCCTGATGCAGTGCGAGCACGCAATCGGGGTATTCCGCGGCGTAGCGATCCGCGATTTCGCCCGTTTTGTCTTTGGAGCCGTCGTTGACGATAATGATCTGGCAAAAATCTTTCGCGACAAGCAGACTGTCCACACACTTGTGCAGGTAACTTTCGGAATTATAACTCGGAACGACGAACGTAATGAGTTTCGTGGTGTCCTCTTTTCAAAAATCAATCCGCCTGTTTCGTCTTCAAAAACGTTTTTCCGAGCGAAAGCGCGCTCGCGGCGGCAGCGTCCATGTTATAGTAGCGGAATTCCGCAAGCCGCCCGCAGAGATACAGCGACGGGTAACGTTCCGCTTCTTTGCGGTAGCGCCCGTACAGTTCCTCCGATTCCGGATTGCGAACGGGATAATACGGCGTATCGTCCGCGCCGCAGGGCTTGGAAAATTCCTTCATGATCGTGGTTACGGGAGCTTTCTGTCCCGTCAGGTGCTTGAACTCCGTAATGCGCGTATAGTCTTCGCTGACGGTATAATTGACCGTTCCGCAAAGTTGCGCGTATTCTTTCGGAAGCGTTTCAAAACGGAAGTCCAGCGAACGATACGGCAATCTGCCGAATTCGTTCCCGAACAGTTCGTCCAAAGCGCCCGTATAAAGCACCTTCCCGCTGAATTCCGCGCCGTCAAAGAAGATCTTTCCGTCCTCAAAGCGCAGGCGCGACGAAGCGGGGGTATTCAGGCAAAGTTCGATGTTTTGGTGATCCAGCATCCGTTCAAACAGCGGTGTGTAGCCGTCGCGCGGGATGCCCTGATACCGATCGGTAAAGTAACTGTTGTCTTTGGAGATACGCACGGGTACGCGCGCCGTCACGGCAGGATCGATCTCCTCCGGACGCATTCCCCATTGCTTGACGGTGTAGGTTTCAAAGACGTTGTGATAAACGAAGTCAGCAAGTTCGTGCAGCAGCGGTTCCTTGCTTTCGCGCAATTGCAGAATGGAGACGGAATTGCCCTCTCCGTAGGTTTCGATGAGTTTGGCGCGGATCTGCTCGGCCTTACGGTAGCCGAACGCGATGACCAGCGAA
>JAGHTH010000210.1 GCA_018065365.1 Candidatus Coliplasma caballi | reverse complement strand
GATCTGAATCGGCAGGAAGTCGGATTCTTTGGATGCCGGGACGTTGTACGTTTTCAGCACGCACTCGGCTTCGCAGGTTTCTCCCCAAGTGGAAACGATCTTCACGATCCCGACGCCGGGCGCAAACCAATATTCTTTGGTTCCCGCATCCATGTTCTCGTACCAGTTTTCAAAGAACCAATGGTCGTCCTCGCCTGCCGGCTTGTCGATGCGGAGCGTGACCTTGCGGCAGTTTTCAAACGTTCCCGCCGGGACGGTGACGGTGCCGCCGTCTTCGACCGTAAAGAGGAACGGAAGCCCACCCTTGACCGTCTTTTCCTCGTGATAGCCGGGCACCCACTTGCTGTCCCAAAGCTCGCCCGTCAAAAGGTTCAGATAGCGGAACGGTTTGAGCCCGAAAATGCGGTCTTCGTAGGCACCGCGTTCGCCGAAACGGTACGGCCCGAACGAGAAGCTCGTTTCGTCGGTGTAGCCGACCGTATTCCCGTCGGCACGGAGACAGGAAGCGACGATCGACGACGGGCAGAAACGGAAGCCGCGTTTTTGGTATTCCGCAAACCGGGAAAGTACCTCGATCCCGTAGAGCGAAATGCGCACCGCTTCCTCATTGGCGTTGAGCCGGATCGCTTTTTTGAGCATTTCGATCGCCTCGTCGAGCTTCCAATCGTCGCAGAGTTTGTCGGCAAACGACAGGTACACATAGGAGTCGAGGTCTTCGGAATCTTCAAAATTCTTTGCGAGCGTAACGGGAGAGGTAACCGCGAGATTCGTGAGGTACCCGTCAGTGTATTCCACGGTGCGCTCAATGTCGTGGAACACATAGCCCGGCGCGTCGGGGTTGCGGTACACCCAGCGGTTCCCGACCGCAAACGGCTGATACCCCTCGCCGCCTTTCACGCTGTATTCGGCAAGCTCGTAATTTTCCGTCCGTTCCTTATTTGTCGCGGTCGCTTTGACCATTCCGACCCCGGGAGCGTACCATGCGTCGTATGTATAGTGCCCTCTCCACGAAAGATCGGCGGTGGTTTTTACGTGCATACAGCGTTCAAAAATGCCTGCAAGCACCGAAACGGTCTCGTCATACGAAACACATTCGAGAGACGAAGTGCCGTCCCGTCCTTTTTTCACTTCGCCCGGTTTCATTCCGGTGTCGAAAAGGGTCTCGTCGCATCTGGAAGTGTAATAAGTGAGCGCGTTGAAATCAAGGTGAATGCCCGGGATGTTGGAATTACGGGAAAAGCCCGGCTGGTTGTAGAAAAACAATTTCCCGTTTTCATAAATCAGCCCCTCGCCGGTTGCTTCATACCCTATTTCCGGGTCGTATGCTTTTTCCAACATCGTGTCTATGCTGCGGAGCGCGGCAACGGCGTTTGCCTGATAGGCGCAGTCTTTTTGGATCAGCTTTGCCGCTTTCACAAATTCTGCTCTCGCTTCGTCGGTTCGGTTCAGATCCAACAGGGCGCGGCCTCTCCAGAACAGCAGAGATCCCCTTGCGGTATCGTAGTCCGGCGCCGATTTGTATTCTTCGATCGTCGGAAGCGCGGTCTCGTCGAGGAATTTCAGCTCCGCTTCTATCCCGTTTGCGTTATACGCCCCGAGAAACTCGTCGATCAGCAAATCTGCGATCAGTTCCACATTTTTTCCGGCTTCGGCGGCTTCCTTCCGACGCTCTAAAATCGCGTTCTTCTTTTCGGAATCCGTTTCGGCAAAGGATTCCAGCGTCAGAACATCGGAGAGGTAATATTGCTTTGTCTGCTCGTTGTCGATTTTTCCGACGAGGTCTGCGATCTCCCGGGCACTGCTTTTGAATTTCTCGTCGGCTTTTCTTCCGATGAGCGAGTAGTAATAGATAAGCGCTTTGATTTGCTTTTTGATCTTTTCTTCGAGAGAGATCGTCGTTTCCTTGTTTGTCTGCATATCACAAAGTTCCTTTCTCAAAAATTCTCTTGCGTCGTAAAGACGGCTTTTGACGGTGGCTTCGGGCAAGGAAAGCAGGGAAGCGATCTCGCTGATCTTTTTTCCCCCGAAATAGAACAGCTCGCAGACCTGCCTTCGCTTTTCGGACATTTTTTTGACCGCTTTCCGTACCCGCTCCCGATTTTCTTCCCGGAGGATGTGTT
>JAGHTH010000194.1 GCA_018065365.1 Candidatus Coliplasma caballi | reverse complement strand
TTTGAATCCTATGCTTTTTACCCGAAGCATGGATATACAGAATACGAACAAAGATATATGTTTAAAGTTCTGTAAATCCCTGTTTGCCGAAAAGTCCCTTTATTCATTTATTCCTTATCTTCCCTCTTGACAAACCGTTTCGTCCGTGGTATCCTTTTTATGCTCTGATTTGAGCATAAATTTTTATTTTTCAGGAGAGTGCTTTTTGAAAAAGTACAACGCACCGGAGATTGTCGCATAACCGGGAGGTTTGTGATCGATTTTCCAACCTCCCGGCATCAAGCGATTGCGGTCAACAATTATTCAGGAGGATAAACAATGAAGACAAATGACTTTATCATTCGTTCGGAACAACCGAAAGATTACAGAGAAACCGAAAACCTGATCCGCGAAGCATTCTGGAACGTCTATCATCCCGGTTGCAGCGAGCATTACGTCATGCACCTGCTGCGCGGCGACCCGGCGTTCATCCCGGAACTCAACTTCGTCATGGAGCAAAGCGGTCGGCTGATCGGGCAAAACGTATTTGCGAAAACGGTCATCGACGCAGACGACGGCAGAACGATCCCCGTTCTGATGATGGGGCCGATCTGCATTACCCCGGAATTGAAACGGCAAGGGTACGGCAAGAAGCTTTTGGACTACTCGCTGGAACAGGCGACAAAGCTCGGTTACGGCGCAGTGCTGTTCGAGGGCAACATTGCTTTCTACGGGAAAAGCAGATTCCGTTACGCTTCCGAATTCGGCATTCGCTACCACGATCTTCCGGATGACGCGGACGCGTCGTTCTTTCTCTGCAAAGAACTGATTCCCGGGTATCTTGACGGGATCACCGGCATCTATCAGACGCCGCAGGTGTATTACGTCGATGCCGCCGACGTGGAGGAATTCGACAGGAATTTCCCCGCCAAAACGAAGTTGAAGCTTCCGGGACAGCTGGACTGAACGAACCCAATCCCGCAAGATGCGGAAAAAACGGAGTCGGCGCCGGTGCGCCGGCTTCTTTTTTCGAAATACCTATTGACAAATCGTTTCACTTGTGGTATTCTGTATATGCTCCAAATGGAGCATATACAGAAAGGGGACATTTGTTATGAACGAAAATCTGAACGAAAAGGTTTCGGTCAACATTAACCCGGCAACGCTGTCGCAGATCGACCTGCTGGTCGACAAGGGGTATTACTCCAACCGCAGTGATTTCATCAATCAGGCATTGCGCGATGAGCTGCAGAAGTACGCTTCGGTTTTTGAGCAGGTCAAGCAGGAGAAGGAGGTCGGCGAGACATGGTTTCTGGGGATCTCCAACCTCGACAACCGCACGCTGCAAAACGCGAAAGCGCAGGGTAAAACGTTCCCGGTGGCGGGCTACGGGGTGCTGGTTCTGGACGAAAACATCGACGAAGAGCTGCTTTTTGAGGTCGTGGAAACGATCAAGGTGCGCGGCAAGGTGATCTGTTCCCCCGCCGTCAAGACGCATTACGGATTGAAATGATCCGCTCAATTTCTTTTCGGCACGAAATTTTGGCAAAATTACCCTATTCCACGAAAAAAATTGCAAGAAAAATGCGGAAACCCCGCATTTTTTTATCATAACCTATTGCATTTTTTATCAGTTTCGTGTACAATAAGAAAAATTGTTTTTATTGATCAAAGCAAGGGATATCGGACGGAAAGAAAGACGTCTGTACTCCAAAAATGCAAACGATTGTGGAATTATTTTTCACTGTACGAAAAGATCTGGTTCTTTTCCGTGCTCGCGCTCGCGGTCGTGTTTGCTTTTGTGTTCCCGGAAGAAGACGTCAACGGTGTCAACGGGTCGCTGATCATGGCGCTCTATCTCGCGGACACGGCTCTGAACGTTCTGTGCGAACTGTTGATCTCCAAGCAGAGCAAATGGAACTTTCTCGTTTCGGTGCTCGTAGAGATCTGCGAGATCGCGATCTGTGTCGTGCTGGCGTATCGGTTTGCGACGATGGCCTCCACCCTGTTCTTCTGGCTTCCGATCGACATCATCAGTTTTATGAACTGGCACAAACACCCCGACAGCGAACAGGAAGAACTGACGCGGGTGCGCAAATTATCAGGGAAAGCCGAAGTCCTCGTGATCGCGCTGATCGTGGTCTGGACGGCAGGCGTGGGATATTTCCTCACGACGCTGGAGATCGGCACCGATCTGTTCGGCGGAAACGAAGTGCTTGAAAACGTCGTCTGTTACCTTGACGCCTGTGTTTCGGCGGTCGGGATCGCCAACGGGGTATTCATTCTGCTTCGCTACCGTGAACAATGGATCGCGTGGTACCTGAACACGCTATTGGAAACCGCGATCAACATTCTGTCCGGACAGTACGTCCTGCTCGTTCTCAAAGCGGGTTATCTGACCAACACGACCTACGGTTATATCCGCTGGACGCGTTACATCCGCGCTAAGAAGACCGAGGACAAAGAACTTCTGTAAAAAAGGCAAGCGATTGCCCGAAAAATATAAAAAAATCGAAAGGAGAAACCCGAAAATGATCATCGGAACTACCAAAGAATTAAAGAACCACGAATACCGCGTCGGACTGACGCCCGATAACGTCGCCGCCTATGTTGCGAAGGGACACACCGTCCTGGTGGAAACGCACGCCGGCGAAGGCGCGGGATTTATGGATGAGGACTACAAATGGGCGGGAGCGGAAATTATCGCCGATCCTGCGGAGGTGTTTGCACGAGCGGACATGATCGTTAAGGTCAAGGAGCCCGAAGAACGCGAATACAAGTATTTGAGAAACGGGCAGATCCTTTACACTTATCTGCACCTTGCTCCCAACCCCGCTCTCGCGAACGCGCTGATTGAAAAAGGGGTCAAAGCAGTCGCGTTTGAGACCATTACCGACGCAAGCGGCAATCTTCCCTGCCTGCGCCCGATGTCGCAGATCGCGGGACGTCTTTCCATTCAGGAAGGCGCGAAATATCTGGAGAAAGAGTTCGGAGGCCGCGGCATTCTGTTAGGCGGTGTTCCCGGCGTAGAGCGCGGAAAGATCGTCATCATCGGCGGCGGCGTTGCCGGAACTTACGCTGCAAAGGCGGCGGTCGGTATCGACGCGCAGGTTACCCTGCTCGACATCAACCCCAACCGTCTGGCTTATCTGGAGGATATCTTCGGCGCGTCCGTTACGACGCTGTATTCCACCGAGGCAAACATCCGCAGAGCGCTTGCGGAAGCAGACGTTGTGATCGGCTCCGTACTCGTTCCCGGCGGCAAAACGCCGAAGCTGGTGCGCCGTGAACATCTGAAACTGATGAAAAAAGGCGCAGTCATCGTCGATATCGCGATCGACCAGGGCGGCTGCTGCGAAAGTTCGCACGTAACCGTTCACGACGATCCGATCTTTATCGAGGAAGGCATCGTTCACTACTGCGTCGGCAATATGCCGGGCGCGGTTCCCCACACCTCGACGGTCGCTCTTTCCAACGCGACGTTCCGCTATGGAATGATGATGGCGGAAATGGGGCTGGAAGACGCCATGAAAGCCGACAAAGGTCTTGCGAACGGCTTGAATATCTATCTCGGCAAATGCACCAACAAGAACGTTGCGGCGGCGCTGGGATACAAGTACGTTCCCGTCGAAGAAGCGATCGGCTGATACCGAAACGGAAATACAAAAGCGAGGATTGAGTGAAATCCTCGCTTTTTGTTTGTTGTTGACTGATTCAAGACTTGCCGAACAGGCGTTTCCGCTCCGTGCCGAGAAGTTCTCTGACGTAAGCGGTCGCCAATACCGCGCACAGAGCGCCGAACAGGTTGGTCCCCAAACTGAACGCGCAGTTCGCGGCGAAGTATTCTTTCGTTCCGTCAAAAAACCTGCCGAACATATCGGACGTGATAAACAGA
>JAGHTH010000034.1 GCA_018065365.1 Candidatus Coliplasma caballi | reverse complement strand
GATTTTGTTCATCGGAAGAGATGTGTGGTACAACGTCATGAAACCGATAACGGCAAGAAGCATGGCGCATACCGTGGCAATTTCGTTTTCGGGTAATTCATGGACGGACCCGATCAGCACGAATATGCCGACGGCACAGAAGTCCGTGATTCCGGCGGGCAGTGCGCGAAGCATAACGTTTGGAAGAAATTTCCCGCGTATCAGATTATGATTTGGCTGCAAAGCGAGGATAAACGACGGGATGCCGATCGTGAAAACGCTGATCAGAGAAACTTGCTGCGGCATCAACGGATAGACGAAACGGAAGCCGAGTGCAAGCAGCGCAAGCAGAATAGAAAAGATATTTTTGACAAGGAACAGACTTGCGGACCGTTCGATGTTATTGACGACGCGTCGTCCTTCCGCGACAATGGAAGGCATTCTGCCGAAATTGGAATCCATTAAAACCAACTGCGCGACGTGCGTGGCGGCTTCACAGCCGGATGCCATTGCAACGGAACAATCCGCTTCTTTTAACGCAAGAACGTCATTCACGCCGTCTCCTGTCATACCGACCGTTTTTCCTGCCGCGTGCAACGCTCGGACAAGCGTACGCTTTTGATCGGGCGTAACGCGTCCGAACACGTTATAATGAAGCGCAGCGTTATGAAGTTCTTCGTCGGTTTTCAAAAGGGACGCATCTACCATTTTGTCGGCGCCCTCAATACCGGCTTTGGCTGCGATTTCGGAAACGGTTTTCGGGTTATCGCCGGAAATGACCTTGATTTCCACACCTTGCTCTTTGAAGAAGCGGAAAGTACGCGGTGCACTTTTTCGGATCGGGTTGGTGAACAGAATCAACGCAAGAGGGGTAATTTCTCCGGTCAATTCCTTTCCGTCCGGAATTCCGTCATAACCGGCAAACAGAACGACGCGGAACCCCTTTGAAGAGTATTTATCGACGATCTCTTTTACGGAATTATAGTTTTCATGCAAAACAAATTCCGGCGCTCCCAGGATATAGGATCCATCTTCAAACTGCGCACCGCAGTATTTACAGGCGGAAGAAAATGAGGAGGTCGAAATAGCGTTTTTGCTTGCTGGAAAATTGAACGCGCGCTTCAGCGCATTCATTGTCGCGTTTTCCGCGTTCTGCGCTGCGACAAAATCGTTGATACGTTCTTTGAGATCGTTGGCAGCGGGGGAAAGTGTGATGATCTCCGAGACTTTCATTTGATTTTCCGTGATCGTTCCGGTTTTATCGACACACAGCACATCGACTCGCGCAAGCGTTTCAATGCATTTCATATCGTGGACAAGGACTTTCTTGGATGATAGCCGGATCACGCTGACAAGCAAAGCAATGCCGGTCAGTAAGTATAACCCTTCCGGGATCATTCCGATCACGGCGGCAACCATCGTTTCGATGCTTGTTGAAAACGGATTCCCTTGCAGATAACTGTGAATGAACAAACCGAGTCCTATCGGGATGATCAGAATTCCCATCACTCCGACCAATTTGTTCAACGAACGCATCATTTCGGATCGCTCCGCGTTGTTGGAAATCTTTGCCTCCATGGTCAGCTTGGAAGTATAGGAATCGGCGCCGACACGATTCAATCTTGCGAAACATTGCCCGGAAACCACAAAGCTGCCGGACAGCAGTTCGTCTCCTTTCTCCTTCGGAATATCATCCGGTTCACCCGTCAAAAGCGACTCATTGACGTTTACCGATCCGTCCAGGAGAATGGCGTCGGCACAGATTTGGCTGCCGGCGCGAAATACCACGACGTCGTCCAAAACGAGTTGATCCGTCGGAATCGTGATTTCGATCCCGTCGCGGATGACCTGTGCTTTCGGGGCATTTAAAATGGTCAGTTTATCGAGTTCTTTCTTTGCCCTTATTTCCTGAATGATTCCGATTAGTAGATTACAAAGGACAACAGGAAGAAACGTCAGACTTTTGTAGGACTTTGCAATCAACAGTAATACGGTCAATGCTGCAAACACAAGGTTGAAATAGGTAAAAAGATTTCCGGCAATGATCTCCGGGATTGTTTTGGAAGGAGATTTTGCAGGTGTATTGACCCAACCGTCTGATCGATGTCGTTTCACTTGTTCGGAATTCAATCCGAGAGAAAACGGCACGTCGTAACGTTCTGTCGGTTTCCTTTTTGGAAGTTTGAATCTCTTTTTTCTCATTTCTTTTTCTTCTTTGTGCGTTGATGCGGCAAAATCCGACATCGTTTTCAAAAACTCTGCCGACGGGAAAGCGCCGGCAGAGTCTGGATGATTATTCTTCGGGTGTTTCTGCCGACGGAATCGGGGTAATGCGGAGCGTTTCGATTTCGATCGGCTCAACTTTGACTTTGTTCTTTTCATACATAGACATGATAAAGAGAGCGACGCCAATGGCGGCAAACAAAATACTGAAGCAGAGCAGGCGATAGAACGTTCCGGAAATATCATACAGCGCAAGAACGTCTTCCGAATAAGTGATCGAGGAGTCCAGCGTGGAACGAAGATGGATCAACCACATGGAAGGAATGTTCGCGGCTTCGGAGATCGAAAAGCCCTGTGTTTTCGCGTATTGCACGAAAACGCCGAGATATTGTCCGGCACAAACGGAAAGGAGCGTAACGATCGAAATGATGATGCTTGCCGATTTGCAGGGACGTTTGCTGAACAATCGAAAACCTTCGTACACCAAAAAAGCAACCGCAAATCCGAGCAGGCAGAAAACGTAACGAACCTCGAAACTGTTTGTGGGAAACAGAGGCGCAAGGAAGTAATAGAACAGGAAATATAACGCGATGCCGAGCAAACCGCCGCAGACAGCGCCTAAAAAGCCCAAAACGGTCTTTTTGTGAAGTTCATTCGAATTTGTTTCGACATGTCTGGAATTTTCGAGTTCTTCCAATGCGCAATGCTCGCAAGTGAGGTAGTTATCTTTTCCTTTAGTCAGTTTTTTGGGCAGTCGTTTACCGATCTTGTTCCCGCAAAGACTGCAGTGCGATACGCCGACCAAACCTTTTTCTACGGCAACTTCGATCAATTTGTCGATCGAACCGAGAAATTCTTCCACGTTGCAGTTGAGCGTAAAACGCGCACCGCTGACCGTTACTTCATAATCGGCAACCTCGACTTCAGATAGCGCTGCTTTCATGGATTCCGATAGTTCGAGCAGTAATACGGAATCGTCTTCTTCCGTTTCGTTAAGATAGTAGTTCAGGAAAACGGTGTGTTTGTTGCCGGAATCATAAACGGAAAGAAGATACCCGCCGTAAACTCCGTATAGATAACTGTCGTCCGCAGGGTTTTTATCGACAAACGTAAGTCCGAGAACTTCTTGTCCGGCGCTTTTAAGTATTTTATTGACCATGGTCTTTGTGCTCCTTTGTTTGATTGATTACAGTATAGCACATCCGTTTTTTTAATGTTGAACGAATTGTGAATTTTTGGAGCTTTTTGTACGCTTTGAATGGAGAAATCAAGGTTTATTCTTCTTTTTGAATATTGTAATCTTCTCCGAAGGTCCTTTTCGCAAAATCATCGAAATCTTCTCTCGGAATTTTTGCTCCGATCGGAATTTCCAAAATTTCTTCTATTTCAAGCGTGTAATTGTAGAGTACCAACGTTACTGTTTGATAATCGCCGTGCATATAGTCGTACGCCGCAACGATATGCGAATCGAGCCAGTCGAAAGCGTTTTCGAGCGTTTCAAATTCACTTTGATTCGCACCGTCGTAATGCAACGCATTGTCGAACCAAATAGGATCTTCATCGTTGTTATCGTAGTAGGTTTTGAAATGCACGTTGAGTTCGCAGTTTTCTTTGCCTTTGGCCAAAAAGTCTTTCATTCGCTGCCGAATATCAAAAATCATTGCTTCGGTGTCTTTTTCGTAAGAGATATTACTACAAGTTTCTTTGAAAAGCGCAGCATCTGTATAAGGTACCTTTGCAATCGGGATATTAACGGCGGTGTAGTAATCCGATGAAAAGTGGTTGATCTGCAACGTGATCATTCCGCAATCATTGTTTTGAAATTCTTTTCTGGTTGCAAGATGGTCTTTAAGAAAGGCGATGATCTTTTCTACTGCCAAACGTGTGGATTCGTCTTCGCTTACGGGTTCAATGAAACCGTTTACGGAAACAGGGCCCGAAACATTGTTGCAGAGCAGGTATCCGTCGATCGAGATTGAATAATCGCCTTCCTTGAAATCAAGTTGTTTGCACCGTTCGAATTCGTCTTTCATCATTGTGTACTGATCGTCAAGTTCATATTCGTAAAGCGGTTGCAATGCTTCGATCGTTTTGACAAACGATGCCGGAACGGTGTAATCGATCCGAAACGCGGTGGAGTGATGATCGCCTCTTCCCGTAATTCGATAATGGGTTGCGTCGGGAAGTGCGTTTTGTTTGAACAGAATTTTATCCTGCTCGGACAACTCGTTGTACTCTGCGACAAAGAGATTCCAGATTTTTTTGTTGATTTCAAAGTCGGTATAGTTTTGCGCGTCGTTTACACAGCATCTTAAACTGCCGTCATAGAATTCTTTTTCTGACGGAATTTCAAGAAACGCATTGTTGTATTCGGGGCTGGAGAGAAGGAGATCTTCCAGGCGGTTGAATTCGTCGGTGGTAAAGAGCAGTCTTCTTCCGATGGATCTGCCGGAAGGCCGAACAATCAGAACGTCTCTGGTTTGATACAATTCAGAGTAAAAAATGTGGCTATCTTCTTTTGTCCGCAGCCATGCGTCCGATACGATCTTGCGTGCTTCTTCGGAAGAAATCGTGAGATCGTTCGTTGTCATTTCCTCATAGGACAAAGTGTAGTAACGGTCTTCAAAAGAAAACAGTTCGGAGCGTTTTTCATAGAAACCGACCTCTTTGATGTCTTCAACCGCCGTAGATTCGTTGCTGAACACCGCAAAGGATCCAAACACAGCACCGGAGAAAACCGCGCACACGGCTGCAAGCACGAGGAGATAAGGCGTGCATTTCAGCATGGATTTGATGCTCTTTGTTGTGATCAGCTCGTAGAGATAATATGCAAGGAGCGTCAGTACCAAAAAGATCAGTATGACCGAGAAATCGTTTTCGACAAATGCCATAAAGACTGTCAGTAAAGCAAAGGGGAGAGTAAACGCGAGACGGTATAAATGCTGCAAACGTTTCGAGGGGGCACTTTTGGATGCGGTTTCACTTTTTCTTGTACGGTAAAAATGAATTCCGAGGGCAAAGAATCCGATTACGACGATAGAAGACCAGATCCAGAGCGCAGCGTTGCTGAAAACAGACATATCAGAAAAGAAACCACGCAAAAATGCAACCGGGAACCAGTATTTCGTACTGAAAATACTTAAATAGGATTTTGTAAGATCAATATAACTAAAATGATTGTCAATGATGGAAGTGAAGAAGAAAGTTACGACACGGAACAGGCAGAACAAAATGAGTGCCAACGTGGAAGAAGAAACCGGCGTGCCTGTCAGTGTGATTGCCAATAGTGTGAACGCGCCGAAATACAGCGTTGCAAAGCAAACGATACCGAGGAGTTTCGGTACGAGCAAAAACGAGAAGGAAAAACTTTCACAGAGACTCCAAAGGAGCGTATTGATCAGTAATGAAACCAAAGCCGTTCCCCAAAGCCAAGTGTAGATTGCCGCGGAAAAACTGACAACGACGGTCGTGCGTTTGAAGGGAATTGCATGATAAAAGTCGGATTCGTTCCGCTTGTTCAGATAGGAGAACATCGAAAAGAAGAAGAACGGCGTGAAGATAATCAGAAGGATCAGCATAGGGGAGAAAATTCCGTCGGAAATGATATTCGCCTGATCATATAGTTTATGGAATTGAGCAGTACCGAGCCGACGCTTATCTTCCAGTTCTTTCAATAAATCGAAGATCGGAATCAGCATCGAAATGACGACCGTGATTGCGGAACAGGCAATGCCGAGCAGTTTGATTTTTTTGAGTGCCTGAAGATATAGTTTGACGTTGAAAATATTTTTCATCGTATGCTCTCCTTTCAGTCGATCATATCTTTGAAAGCATAGCCGAGTGCTTCCATTTCGTAAATGAAGACTTCTTCGAGCGTCAGCGGAAGAATGTCCAATACAAGCGGATTCATCAAGCGCAGTTTTGCTTTGATCGCATCCCGGTCTCCGCGCACGATAATATTAGCGACGGAACCTTTCTGCGAATAATTGACCATTTCGATGTCGGGAAACTTGTTCTGGTCAAACGGATCGCCGAAAGCAATCTGTACTTTGAACAAGGACGTTTTAAGATCCTGAATATCGCTTTCAAAAACGATACCGCCTTTATGAAGCATTGCGAGCTGATCGCAAACGTCTTCCAATTCTCTGAGCGAATGAGAAGTAATGATCGTAGTGGTCTTTCTGTCTAACACGTCGCTGTAAATGCAACGCTTGACAAGGTTTCTCATTACGGGATCCAAACCGTCAAACGTTTCGTCAAAAAACAAATACCTCGGCTTTGCGGCAAGAGCGAGGATCGTCGCCGCCTGCCGTCTCATTCCTTTGGAAAAGGTATTGAAGTTCTTGCCCGGATCCAATTTGAATGTTTCGGTCAATTCGTTGAATTTTTCGTATGAGAAATTCTCGTATATCGCGTGGTAAAAATCCGCCATGCGTTTCATATTCGATTGCGGAAGAAAATAAAGATCGTCCGTAACATACAGGATGTTCTTTTTGACGTCCGGATTCTCATAAACCGGCTGACCGTCCATCAGAATTGTGCCTTCATCCGGCTTATATACGCCGCTGATCAAACGTAAAAACGTAGATTTACCGGCGCCGTTGCTTCCTACCAACCCGTAAATGCAGGAATCGGGTATTTTACAGTTCAGGTTGTTCAGTGCTTTGAAGTTTTCAAAATACTTGGTAATACCAACTGCTTCAATCATGATAATTCTCTCCTTTGGAATTTCTGAAGATGTCGTGGATCCATTCAAGAATGATTTCTTCGCTGAACCCTACCGACGCGAGATGTCCGGCTGCCGCGCGAATGCGTTCGCTTTCTTCCTGTGCGATCAGACGTCGAATCTGTGCTCCTGCGTCCTCTGTGACAAAACTTCCTTTTCCGGGGACGGAATGGATCAATCCTTGCCGCTCTAATTCGATATAGGCCTTTTGAACGGTGTTGGGATTGATGTCTAATTCGATTGATAGTTCGCGTACGGAAGAAAGTTGCGCTCCGGGCGGCAGAATACCCAAAACGATCTCTTTTTTCATTTCGTCAATAATTTGCTGATAGACCGGTGTTCTGGAATAGATGTCTATGGAAATCATTCTGCCTTCCTTTCTGTACGAACTGTACCATTTGTGATAGTACGGTTAATATAGCACATAAAAATCGTTTTGTCAATAGGAAAAATAAAAAAAGTATATCCTGCCGGTCAGGGCAGGATATACCAAAGTGGTTAAATTTGAAAAATTACAACGCTTTGATACGAGCAAGTTCTTCGTCGTACTCTTTCTGCAGAGCTGCAGGGAGTTTCTCGCCGATCTTGTTTGCGTAGAAGTCTTTGATGTTCTCGAAGTCTTCCAGCCAAGCGTCTTTGTCAATCGTCAGGATGTTCTTGAGGTCTTCGAGGCCGAACTTATGACCTTCACAGATCTCATAGTCGAGTCCTTCGAGGTTAATGTCTTCTGCCTTCGGGATATAACCGATAGGAGTTTCGACAGCATCGACGGTGCCTTCGCATCTCTTGAGGATCCACTCGAGGACGCGGAAGTTATCGCCGTAGCCCGGCCACATGAAGTTGCCGTTCTCGTCAAGACGGAACCAGTTGACGTGGAAGATCTTCGGAACGACGTCCGCGATGTTCTCCATGTCGAGCCAATGCTGGAAGTAGTCGCCCATTGCGTAGCCGCAGAACGGAATCATTGCCATCGGATCGCGTCTGATGACACCGACTGCACCGGAAGCGGCAGCGGTCGTTTCGGAAGCCATGATGGAGCCGACGAAGGTACCGTGCGTCCAGTTGAAGGATTGATATACCAGCGGAGCGGTCTTCTTGCGGCGGCCGCCGAAGATGATTGCGGACAGGGGAACGCCTGCAGGATTGTCAAATTCCTTGGAAACGCAGGGGCAGTTCTTTGCGGGAGCGGTGAAACGGGAGTTGGGATGTGCGGCGGAGGTGTTTACCTTGTCACTCTTATCGAACATATCGGGAGTCCAGGGCTCGCCCTTCCAGTTGATCGCGTGTTCGGGTTTCTCTTCGGTAAGACCTTCCCACCAGACCGTATTGTTCTC
>JAGHTH010000036.1 GCA_018065365.1 Candidatus Coliplasma caballi | reverse complement strand
AATTTTTCCCACCCGACAAAAAAATGCGGGGTCGCCGCATTTTTTGTATTTTCGGTTTTATTCTTTCTCGATCGCGTCCATCGGACAGGCGGCAGCGCATTTCCCGCAATTTTTGCAAACCTCTTTGTCGATGCTGAAATCGCCTTTTTCGCTGATTCGGACCGCACCGAACGGGCATTCCACCTCGCAGGTCGCGCAATGGATACATTTTTCGGAAATGATCTTATGAGCCATGAGAGTTCCTCCTTCAATCCGCTTTCTGTGCGCGCTTGCGGTGCTTGAGCATCCGCAGTTTGACGTACAGTTTCGGCATCTTATTGACCAAGAAATTCTTGAGCGCGTTGCGCACCGCGGCGTAGCCGTCGTGCAGAGCGACCAGCAATTTATGCGGAACGTGCTTGCCGGTTACGCGGTGGTCAAGCCATTTCTCGTAGGGCTTTCCGAGCCACGACGGCATTGCGAACGCCCACTTGTAGCGGCGCACGAAATGCATGAAGTACGCCTCGATGAACAGCACTTCTTCCTCCGGGAACTGCGGCTGGACCAGCGGTACGCGCCGTTTGGTAAAGTCGCCGTCCGGAATGAAGCCCGCCTCTTTGGAGATCTCGTACAGCGCCGTCCCCTCGTAAGGATAGAAAATGTTCGGGATCGTACGGTCGGACTTGATGCGCGCGTTCAGCTTGATCGTCTTGAGCGCGCGGTGGATATCCTCAAACGGAAGCCCGATGATATTGTAGGTCAGCTGCGCGATCCCGTACTTGTGGAACCAGTTCGAGCAGTTGATGATCATTTCGTCGGTCTGGTAACGGCGCAGGTATTTGAAGCGCATTTCGGGATCGCCGGACTCCAAGCCCATGTCGATGGTGTAGAACCCGCATTCTTTCATCTTCTTGACCGTTTCTTCGGTCAGAATGTCAAAGCGGATGTTTCCCGTGCAGGGAAGCCCGATCTGCTCCTTATACATATCCATGAACCGATCAAACCAATCCGGGAACATATTGAAGATCGCGTCGCGGAAATTGATGAATTTGATGTAAGGATGCTTTTCCAGCAGCGTTTTCAGATACAGGATCGCATTTTCGGGTGAACGGAAGCGCGCGTAGATCTTTTTGTTGGGATAGACCTTGCGGAAGTTGCCGTTGCCGCAATAGGTGCAGTTATAGAAGCAGCCGCGGCTGACGACCACGATCGCGGTGTTGACTTTGGAAGACTCAAGGTTATCGAAATCGAACAGGTCGAAATCGGGGATCGGCAGTCGGTCGAGATCCTCAAACAGCGGGCGGATCGGATTGTGCTTGAACGATCCGTCGGGCATTTTGAAATACAAGCTCTCAACGTTCGTGTAATCCTCGCCGGCGCTCATTTTATCGCAAAGTTCCAACTCGGCATATTCGCCGTCGCCCACGCAGACGCAGTCCACGCCGTCCACGGCAAGCACCTGATCGGGTACCAGCGTACAATGGTATCCGCCGCAAATGATCATCGCGTCGGGACAGACCTCTTTCGTCCATTTCACATACTGCTGCACGTCCGGGAACGCGGTCGTACGGACGGAAAAGCCGATGATGTCGTATTCGCCCGCCTCTTTCAGACGTTTCTTGAACGCCGCCTCGTCATGCCAGAACACCAGATGCAGAAGACCGACGTGGTGGCCCGCCTGTTTCAATACCGCGGAAATGGAAGCCAATCCCTCCATATAGTTGCCGCCGCCCGATTTGCCGTTGGTGTCCCGGTCGGTGTAATCGGGATAGACCAAAAGCAGCTTTGCTTTTCTTCCGTGCAGATCAATCATTTTTTCGGTCTCCTTTTTCTTCCTTTGCAAAAAAACAAACTCTTACTTTTCTATGATACCACGGTTTCAAAGAAAAAGCAAGAGTTTTTTGCATAGATTCCCTATATTTTGTGCGAATTCAGTCCGCACACCCCAAAATGCGTGCTTTTACGTCCTCAAACGTCGGGCAGAAGCAATCCCCCGCCGCGCGCAGATCCGCTTCCGGCTGATGCCCGAACGGAAGCAGCAGGCAATGTCCGCCGCAGGCGTCCGCGGTGTCTTTGTCGTGCAGAAGATCGCCCACGAACCACGCGTCTTTCCCGTCGATGCCATTGGCCCTCAAGTACCGTTTTGCCCGCTCGGTCTTGGACGCCGCGAGCCAATCGTCTGCCGCGAGGATCGCCGAAAAATACGGGAGCAGCCCGCCGCGGATCATCGGCGGCAGAATGCTCTCCTTGTGGCTCGACGACAGAAGCACCTGCCGGATCCCCCGCTCCCGAAACGCTTTCATCACTTCGGGCGCACCTTCCGCGATGCAATGCTCGGGCAGGAATTCGCGGTAAAGCCGGTGGTATTCCGTCAGCAGTTTTTCGATCGGATCGACCGAAAAATCAAAGAAATGCTCGTAAAACCGGCTGATCGGCGTGTCGATACATTCGAGATAGCGTTCCACGGAGATCGGCGCCTTTCCTCTGCGGCGCAGCATTTCGTTGACCGCGTCCAGCGCCGTCTTCCGATCGTCGCAGAGCGTGCCGTTCCAATCCCAGAATACCGTCGGTGTTCCCATATCGTACCCTTTCTTCTGACAAAAAGCGGGCGAGTTGCGCGGCTCGCCCGTTTCGTTTGCGGTTTTACCCTTTGAGCGCTCTGGTCAGCCAGATCACGCCGATGTCAAACGCGTCGAAAATCGTCTTTTTCTCACACTGTTTCCAGACTTTATCGTTGTACGCTTTTTCGTCGTCCGTGTCCTGTACCTGCACGAGAACGCGCGTGGCAACATCCAGATCGCCGACCTTTTTGCTCTCCAAAATGTTCATGAACAAAATGTACTTGTCATCGGGGTTGCCGTAGGAAATGAAATTGCCCTGACGCACAAGCGGTTTCCCCTTGTACATCAAAATCTTCTGTTCTGCCAATGGTTTCACCCTTTCTCTTCCAAACGGATGAAGTCCTCGACCAACGCGCGAAGCAGCTCGTCGCGATCCAGCTTGCTGATGATCGTGCGGGCGTTCTTGTAGTTGGTAATATAGGTGGGATCTTCCGAGATGATATAGCCGACGATCTGATTGAGCGGGTTATATCCCTTTTCTTCCAGGGAACCGTACACGCCTTTAATGATCGCGCGGATCTCTTCCCGTTTGGTATCTTTGGTGGAAAACGTGATCGTCTTTTTATTATCAGACATGATAGAACCTCCTCATTCCGTCGGGCGTTTTCTGCCCTCTTTCTTCATCCTCTTTGGTCTATTATAGACCATTTCGATCCATTTTGCAAGGGGTTTTTGAAAATTTCTTTACGAGCGGAGCGTAATCCCCTTTTCGTTCTCCAGTTTCCGCAGAACTTTGTTCACGCCGCTGTCCGCTTCCTCGTCGGTCATCGTGCGGTCGTTCATACGGAACACCAGGCGGATCGCCAACGATTTTTTGCCTTCCGCGATGCCTTTTCCCTTGTAAACGTCAAACGCGAACACGTCCACGAGCGACTTTCCGGCATACCCGCGGATCAGATCGCAGACCTCGCCCGCTTCCATATCGTCGTCGCAGAGCAGCGCGATATCGCGTTCCATCGACTGATACACGGGCAGAGGATGATACTTTTTGTCCTGCTCCGCGTTTCTGCGCAGCGCTTTCAATTCCAACAGCGCGGCGTAAACCGGAGCGTCCAGGTCGTAATTCTTCGCTACGTTCGGGTGGATCTGTCCGATCGTTCCGATCTTGTCGTCGCCGCAAAGCAGGTCCGCGCAGCGTCCGGGATGGAAGTACGGCAGGTCGCCCTGCGCCGCGAAACGCACGCCCGAAATGTTCAGCGCGTGCAGCAGCGCCTCGACGTAACCTTTCAGGTCGTAGAAATCGCCGTCGCCGTAGAACGCAAACGCCAGCGTCTTTTCCTCTTTCGAGAGGTCGCCGTCTTTGAAATACAGCGTTTCGTTCTCATAGAATTTCGCGCTCTTGACACGGTGCGCGGCGTTGTGCGACACGACGCCGAGAATGGAAGGCAGCGCGTGCGTACGCATCACGGAAGTGTCCTCGCCGAGCGGGTTGCGAATGGTCAGCTGATCGCGCAGAGGCGAATCGGCAGGCAGGCAGATCTTATCCAGATCCTTGGGAGAAACGAACGAATAGGTGTAGGTTTCATGGAAGCCCAGCCCGGTCATCGTGCGGTCGATCAGCGTGCGGAATTTCTGCTCGGGGTTTTCTCCGCCCTCGGTCGCTTCGCCCTTGAAGCGCGTCGCTTCGATCCGGTCGAAGCCGTACAGACGAACGACTTCCTCCGCGATGTCGGCGGTGTTGATGATGTCGTTGCGGTAAGGCGAAACGATCAGTCCGTCCTTGCCGTCCCAAATCAGACCCAGCGGCTTCAGCAGTTCCGCCATTTCGGAAGCGGTCAGCGACGTGCCGAGCAGTCCGTTGACGCGTTCCCAATCGAATCTGACCTTGCGGGTGCCGATGTCGGTGTTGCAGATATCAATGATCCCGTCCACGACCTCGCCGGCGCCCAGAAGTTCGACCAGTTCACAGGCGCGCTGGATCGCGGGAAGCGTATTGCAGGCGGGAAGCCCTTTTTCGAATTTTGCCGAAGACTCGGTGCGCAGGTTTACGGCGCGCGACGTCTTACGGATGCTTTCTCTCGCGAAGTTCGCGCTCTCGAACACGACCGCCGTGGTGGTGTCGAGGATCTCGCTGTTCAAACCGCCCATGATGCCCGCGAGCGCCACCGGTTTGTCGCCGTCGGCGATGCAGAGCATTTCGGGCGTCAGCGGATGTTCCGCGCCGTCGAGCGTCGTGATGCTTTCGCCGTTCTGCGCCGTGCGGACGACGATCTTGCCGCTGCCGATGTAGCCCGCGTCAAACGCGTGCATCGGCTGACCGTATTCCAGCATGACGTAGTTGGTAATGTCCACGATGTTGTTGATCGGACGGATGCCGGCGTTGCGGAGCTTAATGCGCATCCAGAGCGGCGAGGGTTCGATCTTCACGTTGCGGACGTAACGCGCGGTATAGCGCGGGCAGAGTTCGGGCGAGCGGACTTCCACCTGCAGATGCTCCGAAATGTTTTCGCCGTCGGAAATTCCCTTTACGACCGGCTCATGCAGGCGTAACGGCGTATGGAAGGTCGCCGCCGCTTCTCTCGCGATGCCGAGATAGGAAAGGCAGTCCGGGCGGTTGAAGGTCAGTTCAAATTCCACGTCGGTGTCGCGCATACCGAGCACGTCGCGGATATCGTCGCCGGGCTTGCAGTCTTCTTCCAGAATGAAAATGCCGTTTTCGATCGCGTACGGGAAATCGTGAACGGTCAGCCCGAGTTCGCCGAGCGAGCAGAGCATTCCCTCGGACAGCACGCCGCGCAGTTTGCCGGTTTTGATCGTTTTTCCGTCGGGGAGCAGCGCACCGTCGGTGCAGCACGGAACGAGGTCGCCCTCTTTGACGTTCTGCGCACCCGTTACGATCTGCAGCGGGCGTTCGCCGCCGACCTCGACCTGACAGATGACCATGTGATCGGAATCGGGATGCGGAACGACGGACAGAATTTTGCCGACCACGATGCCGTGCAGCTTCTCGCCGAGTTCTTCATAGCCCTCGACCTTGGTGCCGCTCATCGTCATCGCCTCGGAGAATTCACGGGGAGAATCGGGAATATCCACGTAATCTTTCAGCCAGTTCAAAGAAACATTCATTGTGATTCCCTCCCCTTAAAACTGTTCCAAGAATCTTGCGTCGTTTTCGAACATCAGACGCAGATCGTCAATGTTGTAGGTCGCCATCGCGACACGCTCGATGCCCATGCCGAACGCAAAGCCGGAGCATTCGTCCGGATCAATGCCGCCTGCGCGCAGAACGTCGGGATGTACCATTCCGGCGCCCAAAATCTCGATCCAGCCCTCGCCTTTGCAGAGGCGGCAGCCCTTTCCGCCGCAGACGAAGCAGGACACGTCCACTTCCGCGGACGGCTCTGTGAACGGGAAATTGTGCGGGCGGAAGCGGATCTTCGTCTTCTCGCCGAACATGGCTTTCGCAAAAGTCGCGAGCGTTCCCTTGAGGTCGCCCATCGTGATGCCCTTGTCCACGACCAGACCTTCGCACTGGTGGAACATCGGGGAGTGGGTGGCGTCCGCAACGTCGCTGCGGTAAACGCGGCCGGGAGAGATCATGCGGATCGGCGGCTTTTTGCCGATCATCGAACGGATCTGCACCGGAGAAGTCTGCGTGCGCAGCAGCGTTTTGTCGGTAAAATAGAACGTATCGGTCTCATCGCGCGACGGATGATCCGCGGGCGCGTTGAGCGCGTCGAAATTGAAATAGGTCGATTCGACCTCGGGGCCTTCCGCGATCTCAAAGCCCATTCCGGTAAAGATCTCGACCATGCGGTTTCTCGTCTGCGTGATCGGGTGCAGTCTGCCGACTTCCTTTTCGCCGGCGGGCAGCGTAACGTCCAACTTTTCCGCTTTCAGTTTGAGTTCCAGCCCTTTGGACTGCAAAGCCGCCTTGCGTTCCGCGAGAACGTTCTCGATGTCTTCTCTGACCTTGTTCGCCAGAGCGCCGATCACGGGACGTTCCTCGGGCGAGAGTCCGCCCATTCCGCGCAAGATCGCGGTCAGTTCGCCTTTTTTACCGAGAAAGCGAATGCGCGCTTCCTCAAGTTCCTGCTCGCCCGCGGCGTTTTCAATGACCGAAGCGGCAAGAGCTTTTATTTTTTCCAGTTGCTCTTTCATGTTTTTCAAGTCCTTTATTCAAGATAATCTTTCAGTTTTTTGCTGCGGCTGGGATGACGCAGTTTGCGGAGCGCTTTCGCCTCGATCTGACGGATACGCTCTCTCGTGATATCGAACACCTTGCCGACCTCTTCCAGCGTGCGCGGGCGGCCGTCTTCCAGACCGAAACGCAGTTTCAGCACGCTTGATTCTCTCGGCGTCAGCGTGTCGAGCACTTCCAGCAAATGCTCGCGCAGCATCGTGTAGGAAGCCGCTTCCGCGGGTGCCATGGTGTTGTCGTCCGCGATGAAATCTCCGAGGTGGCTGTCTTCTTCCTCGCCGATCGGCATTTCGAGCGAAACGGGCTCCTGCGCGATCTTCAGAATCTCACGCACCTTTTCAACCGGCATATTGAGTTCCGAAGCGATCTCCTCGTCGGTTGCCTCTCTGCCGTTTTCCTGCAAAAGCTGGCGCGAAACGCGCAGCACGCGGTTGATCGTTTCGACCATGTGGACGGGGATACGAATGGTGCGCGCCTGATCCGCGATCGCGCGCGTGATCGCCTGACGGATCCACCAGGTCGCATAGGTCGAGAACTTATACCCTTTGCCGTAATCGAACTTGTCCACGGCTTTCATCAGACCGAGGTTGCCTTCCTGAATCAGATCCAGGAAGAACATTCCGCGGTTGACGTACCGCTTCGCGATGCTGACGACCAGACGCAGATTGGCTTCCACCAACTGCTGCTTGGCTTTGACGTCGCCCTGCGACATCTTTTCCGCCAGCACGAGTTCTTCCTCGCCGGTCAGCAGCTGCACTTTGCCGATCTCTTTTAAGTACATACGCACCGGATCGTCGATCGAAATGCCTTCCTGCGAAAGCAGGGAGTCCACGTCGTCGTTGCTCTCCTCCGCGATCTCCTCCTCAAACATTTCGTCTTCCTGGAAATCGAGATTGACCTCGGGAAGTTCCGAGCCGATCACGATGCCCGCGCGCTCCATCTGTTCGCACGCCGCTTCCAGTTCCGAAACGGAGATGTCGTCCGAGTTCAGCGCCGACAGCAGCGCCGCAGGGCTCATCGTTCCGCTCGCTTTGGCTTCTTCCATCTGTTCGGATGTAAAAAATTCAGTTTCCATTTGAACACCGTCCTTTTAATTATTGAGTCTATCGAGTCTGTTTTCTCTTTTTGAAATCTTACGAGCCGCCTTTTTTCTCACGGAGCAGGCGCAGATATTCGTCCAGCCCGTCCGCGGGGCGCTCCTCGATCTTTTTTTCGTATTCCGTTTTGGTCCGTGCGGCGTGCAGCGCTTCGATGTGTGAGCGCAGTTCCTCCGAAGGATCCCCGCCGATGCCCGCGCGTGCGGCACGGTAGCCCTCCGCGGCACCGGTTTCCGCCGCCGTAAGCGTTCCGCCCGCGGTCGTGTCCGGGAGTTCGCCCGCCGCGAAATCTTCCCGGTAAGCATCCCATAATTTGCGGTTGAGCGCCGTTACGAAGTCTTCGGATTCCAGCAAACCGACCGCCGCTTTTCCGAGTTCGGAATGCAACAGCAGAATGCCGAGCACCGCTTCTTCGTGCGGCGTTTCGGTCGCAAACCGCAGTTTGTCGCGGTTGACCGCGTTGCCGTAGCCCGCCGCGTTATCGAGCGCCGCTTTTTTCGCCTGCTTGCGCGCCGCGCTCTCCGCGATCCTGCGCTGCCGTTCCATTTCCTTTTTGAGCGAGTCTGCCGTAA
>JAGHTH010000106.1 GCA_018065365.1 Candidatus Coliplasma caballi | reverse complement strand
TCGTCTTATCCAGAGTGGTGGAGGGAACTGCCCTTTGAAGCCCGACAACCTACCGAAAGCGGCAAGGTGTCAATTCAGCGATTTCGATCGAAAGATGAGATTATTTGCAGGTAGCACGCTGTCATTCTGGGTAGAAACCAAAACGACAGCTTTTTTGTTTAGGAAAGTGAGGATGAAAAACATGGAAAAGCAGCACATTTTCTTTACCAGTGAGTCGGTTACGGAAGGTCATCCCGACAAAATCTGCGACCAGATCTCCGACGGTATTCTCGACGCCGTTCTCGCGCAGGACCCCATGGGACGCGTTGCGTGCGAAACCGCGACGACCACCGGTCTGATTCTCGTCATGGGCGAGATCACGACGACCGCACAGTTCGACGCGCAGGAGATCGCGCGTGAGACCGTCCGCAAGATCGGTTACGACGACAGCGCCAAGGGCTTTGACTGCAACACCTGCGGCGTGGTCGTGTCTATCCACAAACAATCCCCCGACATCGCGATGGGCGTAGATCGTGCGCTGGAAGTTCGCGAAGAAAAAGACAAGTTCGACATCGGCGCCGGCGATCAGGGCATGGTCTTCGGTTACGCCTGCGACGAAACGAAAGAACTGATGCCGCTGCCGATCTCTTTGGCGCAGCAGCTTGCCCGCCGCCTGACCGCCGTTCGTAAGGAAGGCATCCTGCCCTACCTGCGCGCCGACGGCAAAACGCAGGTTACCGTGGAATATTGCGACAATCAGCCCGTCCGCATCGACGCGATCGTGGTTTCCAGCCAGCACAGCGAGGACGTTTCGCTCGAACAGATCCGCAAAGACATCATCGAGCAGGTCATCACGCCTACGCTTCCCGCTTCTCTCGTGGACGAGAACACCAAAATCTACGTCAACCCGACCGGTCGTTTCGTGATCGGCGGCCCGAACGGCGACTCCGGTCTGACCGGCAGAAAGATCATCGTTGACACCTACGGCGGCTATGCCCGCCACGGCGGCGGCGCGTTCTCCGGCAAGGACCCGACCAAAGTGGACCGTTCCGCTGCCTACATGGCACGCTACGTGGCAAAGAACGTCGTCGCTTCCGGTGCCGCAAAGCGCTGCGAAGTGCAGATCGCGTACGCGATCGGCGTGGCACGTCCGCTGTCCGTCTTGGTCGATACCTTCGGCACCGGCAAAGTGTCCGACGAGAAGCTTGCCGAGATCGTAAGCAAACTGTTCGACCTGCGTCCCGCGGCAATCATCGCCAAACTCAACCTGCGCCGCCCGATCTACCAGGCGACCGCTGCTTACGGGCATTTCGGCAGACCGGAATTCCCGTGGGAAGCGACCGACATGGCGGAGAAGATCAAAGCCGCGCTCTGATTTTTCCGAACTTCAAAACATACAAAACGCCTTGCTTTTTGAAAGCAAGGCGTCTTTTTTGCACTTTGCCGCCAAAACACGTATTGACAATTCCGCAGTTTGCCGCTATAATAAATTGGGAAAAAAGAAACGACAATCGAAAGAGAGGCCAATCATGTTTTCCATCGAAACAGCCACCCGCGTGCTGAACGAATGTCTCACGACGGGCGGAGATTACGCCGAGATCTTCTTTGAAGACACCTACAAAGGCGGTATCACGATGATCAGCGGCAAAGTAGACCGCGTGTCCACCCAGCACCTCTACGGCGCAGGCATCCGCATTCTCAAAGACCTGCAGGAAATTTACGGCTACACTTCCGACTGCACCGAGGAAGGTCTCCTCGCGCTCGCGCGAAACCTCCGCACCGGCTACGACGGCGCTCCGATCGGCTTGCGTTTCACGCTGAAAGAAGAAACCGCGCCCGCGAAGAACGTCCGCATCGACCGCGAGAGCGAGACCGTTCCGCCCGAAGAAAAGATCGCGTACTGCCGCGAACTTGACGGCTACATGGACGGCAGAGACCCCCGCATCGTGCAGCGCATCATCAACTTTTCCGACACCACCCAGCACGTTACGATCGCCAACACCAAGGGCAAGTTCGTCCACGACGTCCGCAACCAGCAGCGCATTTACGCGACCGCGGTCGCCAAAGACGGCGAAAAGAGCCAATCCAATGGCGGTTCCGTCGGCGGCAACTTCGGCATCGACACGTTCAAGCAGAAAGACCTCAAAGAGCTTGCGGACCAGGTATGCAACGCCTGCCTGACCATGCTCGACGCGCCCGAAATGGTGGGCGGCGTTTATCCGGTCATCATCCACAACGGGTTTGGCGGCGTGCTGTTCCACGAAGCGTGCGGGCATTCGCTCGAAGCGACCTCCGTGGCGTACGGAATGTCCGTTTTCAGCGGCAAAAAGGGCGAGAAGATCGCTTCCGACATCGTAACGGCGATCGACGACGGTACGATCGAAAACGAATGGGGCTCCCTCAACGTCGATGACGAAGGCAACCCGACACGGAAGAACGTCCTCATCAAAAACGGCGTGCTCAACAGTTACATGATCGACGACCGCAACGGACGCCGCATGGGCATGGAGTCCACCGGCTCTTCCCGCCGGCAGAGTTACCGTTACAGCCCGACCTCCCGCATGACCAACACCTACATCGCAAACGGCGAATCGACCTTTGAGGAGATCATCGCGGCGACGGAATACGGTCTGTTTGCAAAGTCGATGGGCGGCGGCTCGGTCAACCCCGTAACCGGCGAATTCAACTTTGCCGTCAGCGAAGGATACATGGTCGAGCACGGCAAAATCACGCATCCCGTCCGCGGCGCGACGCTGATCGGCAACGGCGCGAACGCGCTGATGGGCATTGATATGATCGCAGACAACCAGTCGTTCGGCCACGGTATGTGCGGCTCGCGTTCGGGCTCGATCCCCGCAAACGTCGGCGAGCCGACCATCCGCATCATGAACATGACGGTCGGCGGCAACGGCAAGGCCGGGAAATAAGGAGGGCGCATCATGGATTTTCAGAAATTAGAGCGCATCTGCCGCGAAAAAGGCATTTCCGAGGTAGAAATCTACCACATTCAGAGCGAGGGCTCCGAGGTTTCGACTTTTAACGGCAACGCCGACCGGAACACCGTCTATTCCAAAAACGAAATGTTCGTCCGCGGCGTTTACGGCGGGCATATCGTTTCGCTCTACGTCGAAAAAGACACCGACGACGAACTCGAAAAGATCGCCGACCGCATCAAAGCCAACGCGGGCGTGATCGAATCGACCGACCCCTACTTCATCTACGGCGGATCGAAAGAATACCCCGTTCTGCCCGAAGAAACCCACGATTACGACAAGTACACCCAGGCGGACAAACTTGCGCTCTGTCGCAAAATGGAAGCGTTCGTCAAGAGCAAGAGCGAATTCGTTTCAGACACCGAAGCGGGCGTCGAAGTCGAGTCCGAAACGGTTACCATCGAGAACTCCAACGGGCTTTCCGTGTCCCGCAAAGACGTCGGCGCGGTCGCCTACTGCGCGGGCGTGCTCAAAAAGGACGGCGAACTCAAGCAGGCCTACTACGAGGACTATCTGCAAAACCTTTACGACGTGTATTACGACGATCTGACGAAATTCG
>JAGHTH010000221.1 GCA_018065365.1 Candidatus Coliplasma caballi | reverse complement strand
GGCTTCCGACGCGCTGAACGGAATGTATTCTTACGCTTACCGACTGGTCATCCCGGCGATCGTGATCTCTCTGATCGTCCTCTCGCTCAACCTGTTGGGCGCCGGACTGCGCGACGCTTTTGACCCCAAACTGAAGCGCTGACAAAAAGGGGGAAAAAGAAATGGCTTTACTTGAAGTGAACGATCTTCACACCTCCTTTACAACCCCTGCCGGCGAAGTGAAAGCAGTCAACGGCGTGTCGTTCTTTCTGGAACGCGGCAAGGTGTTGGGCATCGTCGGAGAATCCGGCTCCGGAAAATCCGTAACCGCGTATTCGATCATGCAAATCATCGACGGAAACGGCAAGATCACTTCCGGGTCTATCAAATTGGACGGCGAAGAACTCGTTGACGCCGGCGAAAAGAAAATGCGTTCTGTGCGAGGCAACAAGGTTTCCATTATTTTCCAGGATCCGATGACCTCGCTGAACCCCACCTATTCGATCGGGCATCAGCTGATCGAAGCGATCATGCTCCACACCAACCGCAATCGCAAGCAGGCGAAAGAACGCGCGATCGAACTTTTGCGGCTGGTCAATATCAACGAGCCCGAAAAAAGAATGAAGCAATACCCGTTCGAACATTCCGGCGGTATGCGGCAGAGAGTCATGATCGCCATGGCGCTCGCCTGCGAACCCGATATTCTGATTGCCGACGAGCCGACGACGGCTCTGGACGTTACCATTCAGGCGCAGATCCTCGAACTGATGAAAGATCTGCAGAAAGAACTCGGAATGGCGATCATCATGATCACGCACGACCTCGGTGTCGTTGCGCAGATGTGCGACGAGGTCATCGTCATGTACGCCGGCTCGATTTGCGAGCAAGGCACCGCCGACGAGATCTTCTACAACCCGCGCCACGAATACACCAAAGGGCTGATGCGTTCCATTCCGACCGCAGAAACAGCCGGGAAACGCCTCCAGCCGATCAGCGGCACCCCGATCGACCTTCTCAATATGCCGAAAGGATGCCCGTTCGCGCCGCGCTGCGACAACGCAATGAAGATCTGCCTGCACCAACGCTGCCCGCGGATGCGTGTGAATGAATTCCATCAGGTCAACTGTTGGATGAACGTGAAAAAGGAATACGACGAGGGCAAGCCCGTATTTGAAGACATCACGGAAGGAGGCGGAGCCGATGGATCAGCAAACTAACAAGCCCCTTGTGGAAGTCAGACACCTCAAAGAGTATTTTGACGTTACCACGGGATTGTTCCGTTCCAAACCGTTAAAAGCCGTAGATGACGTTTCTTTCTCGATCATGCGAGGCGAAACGCTCGGTCTGGTCGGAGAATCCGGCTGCGGCAAAACCACGGTCGGCAGAACGATGCTGCACCTTTACAAACCGACTGCCGGCGAGATCCTGTTTGACGGAAAGCCCGTCAAAACCAAGCAGGAGATCATGGAATACCGCAAACACGCGACGATGGTGTTCCAGGACCCCTATTCCTCGCTGAACCCGCGTATGACCGTTTCGGACATCATCGGCGAACCGCTTGACATTCACAAAGCATACGCTTCCAAAGAGGAACGTTCCGCAAAGATTCTCGAATTGATGGAACACGTCGGATTGAACAGCGAACACGCCGCGCGATACGCGCACGAGTTCTCCGGCGGTCAAAGACAGCGCATCGGCATCGCGAGAGCGCTTGCCATGAACCCCGATTTCATCGTCTGCGACGAGCCCGTTTCCGCTCTGGACGTTTCCATTCAGGCACAGGTCATCAATATGTTCTACGAGCTGCAGCAGAAGTTCGGGCTGACTTATCTGTTCATCGCGCACGATCTGCTGGTCGTCCGCCATATCAGCAACCGCATTGCCGTGATGTATCTCGGCAAAATGGTGGAACTTGCAGACGCCGCGGAGATCTACGAACATCCGCTGCACCCCTACTCCAAGTCGCTGATGTCCGCGGTTCCCGTTCCGGATCCGAAGATCGCACGTGAAAACAAGCGTATCGTTCTGACCGGCGATATTCCCAGCCCGCTGAACGCGCCCTCCGGGTGTCCGTTCCGCACCAGATGCCCGTACGCAAGCGAAGAATGTGCCTGCTCGATGCCCGAATTCAAGGAAGTCCGCAAAGGACATTTCGTCGCCTGCCACCGTTTGGCAGAAATCAACTGACAAAAAACAAAAAATAAATCATTCAGAAAGGAACTCTACACTATGAAAAAAATTCTCGCACTCGCGCTTGTTGCAGTGATGTTGTTCGCGCTCGTCGCTTGCGGCGATAACAACGACACGTCCTCCAAAGGCGGCGACTCCTCCAAGACCAGCATCGCGGTCTGCCTGGCTTCCGAGCCCGACACCCTCGATCCTGCTCTGAACTCCGCAGTTGACGGCGCTACGCTCGTCAGCCACCTGTTCTCCGGCCTTGCAAAATGGTCTCAGAACGACAAAGGCGATCTGGTCATCGCTTCCGACCTTGCAACTTCCCTTCCCGAAGGCGTTGCAAATACCGACGGTACCGTGACCTACACCTACACGCTCCGCGACAACCTGAAATGGTCCGACGGCAAAGCATTGACTGCGGGCGATTTCGAATTCTCCTGGAAGCGCGCTGCTTCCGAGGAACTCGGCGCCGACTACGGTTATATGTTTGAGGTCGTCAAAGGTTATCCGAACGATCTGGCAGTTACCGCGAAAGACGACAAGACGCTCGAAGTTACCCTTGCAAACTCCGTTGCATACTGGAACGAGCTGCTCGCATTCCCGACCTACTTCCCCGTTCGTCAGGACATCGTCGCTTCCGAAAGCTGGGCAACCAAACCCGAGACCTACATCAGCAACGGTGCTTACACGATGACCTCCTGGGAAACCAACTCCAAGATCGTCATTGAAAAGAACCCGAACTACGTTGACGCTGATTCCATTAAGATGGACGTCATCGAATTCTATCTGTCCGACGACGCGAACAACATGCTGGCGAACTTCAAGAACGGTTCCTGGCAGCTGATCGACGACGTTCCGACCGATGAAATCGCGACTCTGAAAGCACAGTACCCGGATGAATTCGTCGTTGCCGGCCAGATCGGTACCTACTACGTCTGCTGGAACGTCAACGAAAACATTCTTCCCGACGGCTGCGAACTGACCGGTGCCGAAGCTGAAAAGGCAAAAGCAGAGATCCGTAACGCGATCGCTCTCCTGTACGACCGTAACTACATCGTAGAAGAAATCGGTCAGGCAGGTCAGGTTCCCGCTTCCTCCTTCGTTGCAATGGGTATGACCAACCCCGACGGCACGCAGTTCTACAAGACCGCGGGCAGTAGCAAGGACTACGACGGCTACTACAACGTTTCCAAGGAAGCGCTGACCGACAACTTCAACAAAGCAGTCGATGTGCTGAAGAAGTACTACGACTACGACGAAGCCACCAAGAAGTTCACCAACTTCCCCACCCTGACCTACCTGTACAACACCAACGACGGCCACAAGGCAATCGGTGAATACCTGCAGAGCGCTATGGCTGCTGTCGGCATCACGATGAACCTTGAAAACCAGGAGTGGAACACCTTCTTAAACACCCGTAAAGACGGCAACTACTCCATCGCTCGTAACGGCTGGCTGGCTGACTACAACGACCCGATCTGCTTCCTGGATATGTGGGTTACCGCATCCGGTAACAACGACGTTCAGTACGGCAAGGGCGCTCACAAGGATGCAGCGATCTACAACCTCGATCTGACCGCTCTCGGTTATGACGTTAAGGTTGAAAACGGCACCTGGGCTGAAACCTACGACGTTCTGATCTCCACCATCAAGGCATGCACCGATACCGAGAAGCGTTATGCGTTGATGCACAAGGCAGAAGATATCCTGATGGAAACCGGCGCGATCGTTCCGCTGTATTTCTACACCGATATCTACATGATCGACGACAGCGTGAAGGGCTTCTTCTCGAACCCTCTGGGCTACAAGTACTTCATGTACTGCGAAATCGGCTGATCCGAGATCAGTTGACGCAGGCCGCATAGACCGAATATGAAACGAAGTGCCGGGAGCAAATCCCGGCACTTTTGTCACAGAGCGGAAAGCAAGGAAGGATCAATCCTTACAAATCTTACAAAAAAATAAGGTAAATAATCGTTTTTTTGTTTGACTTTTGCAGAAAAATATGGTATGATAATTAAAATCATACAAAATGAAAGTGTTTCTTATGAGAAAACGACTGACGCTACGGGAAAGCATCGCGATCACGAGTATGCTTTTCGGAATGTTTTTCGGCGCAGGCAATCTGATCTTCCCCGCGAAGCTCGGACAGGACGCCGGATCTAACCTGATTTTTGCCTATCTCGGAATGTTTATTACCGCGGTAGGTCTGCCCTTGCTTGCCGTCGTGGCGCTTGCGATGAGCCGCAGCAGCGGCGTACAGAACATGGCGGACAAGATCGGTGCAAGATACAGCAATTTCTTCTGCCTGCTGCTCTATCTGACGATCGGCCCCTTGTTCGCGATCCCGAGATGCGCAAGCACGTCTTTCGCGGTCGGTGCGGCAAACCTGTTCCCCGCCGGAAGCGAGAAACTCTCGCTGGCGATCTTCTCTTTCGTATTTTTTGCCATCGTGCTGTTCTTTACATTGAAGCCGAACGGCATTCTGACCTGGATCGGAAGAATCTTAAACCCGATCTTTCTGGCGGTCTTGGCCATTCTGATCGCCGCAACGTTCATTTATCCCCTCTCTGACATTGCAAACGTCGTTCCTTCCGAGAACTACGCCACTCCGGCAAAAGCGTTCTTTGCGGGCTTCTTAGAGGGCTACAACACCCTCGACGCGCTCGCGGGACTCGCGTTCGGTATCATCGTTGTCAACGTCGTTCGCAGACACGGGATCTCCAAAGGCGACTACGTCGCTGCCAACACCGCCGGCGCCGGTATTTCCAGCTGTCTGATGATGGGCGTGATCTATCTGTTCATCACGCTCGCGGCAGGCCGCAGCGCTCCCATTCTGGAGGGAGCGGCAGACGGCGGTGCGATCCTCGGCGCGATCTCGAATTACTATTTCCGCACGGTCGGTTCCGTGCTGATGACGGCAATCGTTACGCTTGCCTGCATCAAGACCGCGATCGGTCTGGTTACCGC
>JAGHTH010000211.1 GCA_018065365.1 Candidatus Coliplasma caballi | reverse complement strand
TCGGCGATAAAGAACAGATCACACTCTTTTTCGAGAAAAAACGACTTGATCTCCTCTTTGGTAATTTGCTCGTGGGAATACGGAATGCCTCTGCTTTCCGCTTCTTTGATGATTCCGTATTCTGTGAAAAAGTCCTCATCGTTGTGATAGGTAAATAATTTCAGAATGTGATGATGATCTGCGATGTAACGGAAGCTTTCGAGGAAAACGTCCGTGCCAAAATAAACGATATTCATGATTGCCTCAAAGTCTCACGATCTGGGCATTGAAACCCTGGTATCTTCTGTAATGGAAAAGGGTTGCTTTTTTGCGGATGATATCCACACCGACGGCTGTAAAGTCTTCGTTGTTCTCCAATTTTTCCTCTTTTTCGAGCGAAAAAGGATTGAAAGTAACCGCGTTGTCGCGAAGATGAATTTCAAACTCTCCGTTTTCAAACGCGAGCACCGTGATCTGTATATATCCGTTTTTAACATTTTTCAAACCGTGGACAAGAATTGCCATTGCGATCTCCTCAATGGTCAGCGTCATGATATACTGACGCTTGAGATCGCAGCCCCAATTCTCGCAAAATTCTCCGACGGAAATGCTTGCGTTGTTGATCGTTTCTTCATTGCCTTGAATCGTAGTCTGGAATACTCTTTCTTTTGCAAGTCCGGGGATCTTGAATTTATTCCTGCATAGTAAGAAAATAACGAAGCACAGAATTTCGGTGGCGGGAAATAACCACCAGAACAGCACGATGTCGCCGATGAATGAAAACAGGGCGGTAAAGGGCAGCAGAAGCGCGGCGCCGCGCATTGTTTCGATGATGAACGCTGCTTTTTCCGATTCGCTCGACTCATAGTAGTTCGCGAGCATGATGTTGATGCCGCCGAAGAACGCGCCGAGCGTGAAGATCCGCAGCGCGATTTCCGCGATTGCGATGGTTTCCGCTTCGGTTACACCAAACAGCATGCAGATCCATACGGGCTCTATCTGAATTGCGAGGATCAATAGAGTGCCTACGAGGATTCCACTCGCAAAACCGATCTTGCGGATCGATTTTTTACCGATCAGGTTGTGTTCGCCCTGGTAGGTGGAAACCAAGGGCTGCATTGCGCGGGAAGTTCCTTCATAGAGGTAGAGAATCAGATACGAAGTGTTTTGGATCAGATCAAAGACCGCAACGCCGCTCTCGCCGGAAATGCGGATCAAAACGTTGTTGCAGATCAGGAAAAACGCCATCTGGTACAGATATTTCACAGAAGAAGCGGCGCCGGATTTGAAACAGGAAAACGCGTACGATACCGTTCTCTTGTTGATGCGTACAAAGGACAGATGGTTGTTCTTTTTGAAAAGCGCGACGGAATAAATCGAAATCGAAACGATCTGACCGATCGCGGTGGAAAGAGCGGCTCCGAACGTTCCGAGACCGAAGACCAAAACGAACGTGATGTTGCAGGCAATGTCCAGAAGATTGCCCGTAACGGAGCCGATGCCCGCGATTTTTTCTTCTTCGTCGTTGCGCAGATAATAGTTCAGAATATTGGATAGATAAAAGAGCGGCGTCGAGGCAAGGAGAACGACGAGATAACTCTTGGTTGCGGAAAAAAGTTCGCCGTCAGCCGGGACCGTTCCGAGAAAAGCAAGCAACGGTTTGATCAATACGATTCCGAGAATCGCAGTCAATACGCTTAGAAGGGTGGAAACGAGGACAACGGACGAAAAATTTTTTTTTGCGTCATCGTCTTTTCCCTGCGCGAGAATATGGGAAAACCTTGCCGATCCGCCGATCCCGAAGCCGTGTGCGATCGCGCAGTTGATCATATAGATCGGCAGAATCAAGCTGATCGCGGCGAGACCGACCGTTCCGAGCTTCTGCCCGACCACGACCGCGTCCGCCATGTCGCTGAGCGCCCAGCCAAGTGCGGAGATCATTGCCGGAGTCCAAAGCCGTACGTACATCGGACCTGTAAACTTATCCAATTGCAGTTTGAATTTTTTCATATCGTTATACCGGAATATACG
>JAGHTH010000128.1 GCA_018065365.1 Candidatus Coliplasma caballi | reverse complement strand
CGAAGCGGACAAATTCCCGGTACGGCAAAAAGCCCGTATCGAACGGAAACAAGAAAGCAAAATACCAGAAACAAAAAGAAAGAACGCGGCTCGTCCACGTTCTTTCTGCCTGTTAAGGAACAAATAATTTTTTTCTTTTGCGGTTCTGCGCTCGCTGACGCAGCCGATCACTCATCGTCTTTGATGACGACGACTTGGTCTAACACCCTTTGCAATCCCATATCCCACTCGCGCGAATGATCGACGATCGCATCGACGTCAAACCCGTTCTTACGGTACTCCTCAAACAGTTCGGGCGGCAGTTTCGATTTCCATTCCTCGACGTATTCTTCTTTGATCTGATACAGTTTTGACATTTTCCCGGATCCCGTCCTTTCCGTATTCATATTATCATGCGAAAAACCGTTTGTCAAGAGTTGATTTTTTGCGAAAAGTATGATATACTCATTCTGCATTATCAAAAGCAGAGGAATCGAAGCCATGAATGAAAAAGAATTAGGGGAACTGCGCCGTCGGTTCCGTCCCGATAAAAACAACGCCGACACCGTCTGCGGCTGCTACGTCAACGAGAAAAAAGAGATCGTGTCGTCGTTCCGCACGTCCTTGCAGACCATGCCCGTCGAGGAAGCGGAGCAGTATTTTTCACTGTTCCGCAAAACGCTGACCGGCGTGATCGGCAAGACGCTGATCGACGTGAATTTTTCAAACGACCAGGTTTTGCAGGGAGAGGAACACGGTCTGCTGATGCGCTTGCGCGATTCCGGGCTTTCGGACGGGGAAGCCGTCGAACAGTTCTTTGCGAAAGCGGCCGCCGCGCTCGATTTAGACGGAAGTTACGTGTTGCTTCTGACGTGGGACAGTTATGACGTTCCGTCCTATTCCAAAGACGGCGAACTTGACACGACCGCGTCGGACACGATGTTCCGCTACCTCGTCTGCACGGTCTGCCCGGTCAAACTGAACAAGCCGTTTCTGCGGTTTGACACGCCGAGCGGAATGTTCCAGACCAGCCGCGTCGATTCGGTCGCGGGGGCGCCGAAATTGGGGTTCTTGTTCCCGGCGTTTGACGACCGTCAAGCCAACCTGTACGCCGCGCTGTATTGCTGCCGCGATCTGACCGACAACCACAAGGAATTTGCGGGCGCGGTTTTCCACGCGGAACTTCCCGCGCCGGCAGACGAACAGAAAGGCGCGTTTGAGGAACTGCTTTGCGAGTCGCTGCAGGAAGAATGCGATTACGGCGTGGTGCAGTCCGTTCACGATACGTTTCTTGCCCGTGTGGAAGAACATAAGGAAAACAAGGACGAGGAACTGCGCCCGATCACCAAATCGGAATTGCGCGAAACGCTCGCGTCAAGCGGTGTCAGCGAGGCAAAACTGAAAACGTTTGAGGAACATTACGACAGGGTGTTCGGCGACACGACGGCGATCAACCCGCAGAATATGCTGAAGCCCGGCGCGATGCGGTTGGAAGCGGACGACGTCAAGGTACGCGTCAGCGCCGATCGGAGCGATCTGATCGAAACGCGGCTGATCGACGGCATTCCGTACGTGGTCATCCGCGCCGCGAGCGGCGTAACGGTCAACGGGATCCCGATCAGCGTCCGCGCACCCAAAAAAGAAGAATAAACGAAAAAAGAGGACTTTTATGAAGAAAAAAGCGTTTACGCTGCTTGCGCTGCTGCTTTCTGTCGCGCTGCTTGCCGCCTGCGGAGAGCCCGCGGGAACGAGCTCCGCGGAGCCGTTTGCGGAAAGTGTTTCCGACGTGTCCGTCGAAGCGTCCGAGATCGAGATTTCGGAGGTTTCCGAGGAGCCGGTCGATCCGCTGACGCGCGTCTGGGAATCCGCGGCGATCCTTTCCGATTATGACGCGAGCTACGACGCGGGCGGAATGTTCGTGTATCGCTCCGACCTCGGACTCGTTCTGCGGAAGCAAGATATGGAAAAGCCGCTCTTTCCCGCCAGCATTACCAAACTCGTAACGGCGCTGACGGCGCTGAAATACGCCGAGCCGGACGACGTTCTGACCGCGGGCGCGGAGTTGGGGTTTGTGGAGCCGGATTCGACGATCGCGTATATCCGGAAAGGGCATAAACTGACTGTCGGGATGCTGATCCGCGGGATGCTTCTGCCGTCCGGCTGCGACGCGGCGTACGTGTTGGCGGCGGGGATCGGCAGGAGGATCGATCCGGAAGCGGCCGATGCCGAAGCGGCGGTCGGCGCGTTCGTGGAAGCGATGAACTTATGGAGTGCCGAGAACGGTCTGACCGGCTCGCATTGGTGCAACCCCGACGGATACCACGCCGAAGATCATTTTACCTGCATGGCGGATCTTTTGCGGGTGGCGGATCTGGCGGTCTCAAACGCGGTCGTGCGCGATTGCGCTTCCTGCGGCAGCGCCGACGTGGTTTACGCGAGCGGGGAGAGCAACCATTGGGACAATACCAACCTGTTCGTATGCAAAGACAGCGCGTTTTACGACGAGCATTGCATCGGACTCAAGACCGGGACGACCGACGAGGCGGGCGCCTGCCTGCTTTCCGTGTTTGAAGAAGACGGCGTTACGACGATCATCGGCGTGTTCGGCTGCGTGAATAAGGAATCGAGATATACCGTTACGGCGCGGCTGCGGCAACTTTACCGGTTGGTCTGAACGAGAAAGGAATCTGGAATATGCTGGAATTAAGAGACGTTTCGTTCCGCGCGGACAGCGAGAACGGACAGAAAGAGATCATCAGCCACGTCAATTTGAAAATCGATGAGCGATTCGTGGCGTTTACGGGCCCCAACGGCGGCGGAAAATCGACGCTGGCGCGGTTGATCGCGGGCATTTATCTGCCGAGCGAGGGAAAGATCCTGTTGGATGGGCAGGACATTACGGACAAGAGCATCACGGAGCGGGCGCGGCTGGGGATCAGTTACGCGTTTCAGCAGCCGGTGCGATTCAAGGGGTTGACCGTTCACGATCTGATCTCGTTGGCGAAAGGCAAAACGCTGACGCCTGCCGAGGCCTGTACCTATCTGAGCGAGGTCGGTCTTTGCGCGCGCGATTATATCAATCGCGAAGTCAACGCTTCCTTGTCCGGCGGCGAACTCAAGCGCATCGAGATCGCGATGGCGCTGGCGAGAAGCACCGCGCTGACCGTGTTCGACGAGCCCGAGGCGGGCATTGATCTGTGGAGTTTCGGCAATCTGATCACGGTGTTTGAAAAAATGTATCGGAAGATCAACGGCTCGATCCTGATCATTTCGCATCAGGAGCGCATTCTCAACATCGCCGACCGCGTGATCGTGATCGCGGACGGAAAAGTAACGCGCGACGGTACAAAAGAGGAAGTGCTTCCCGGTTTGTTTACGGCGAAGACCTGCTCTGTGCTGTCGGGAGATCGGTAAAGGAGGGCGGAATATGGACGGAATTCAAAAGAATCTGCTCAAAGAGATCGCCGGTCTGGAGGAGATTCCCGAGGGCGCGTATAACATCCGCGAAAACGGCAAATCGGCGGGGCGGCGCACGACCGCGAACATTGATATCGTAACCAAAACGGACAAGCCCGGCATTGACATTCTGATCAAACCGGGAACGAAAAACGAGCGCGTCGATCTTCCCGTGCTGCTGACCGAAACGGGACTTTCCGACCTCGTTTACAACGATTTCTATATCGGCGAGGACGCGGACGTTCTGATCGTGGCGGGATGCGGGATCCACAACGCCGGCGGGCTGAAATCCGAACACGACGGCATTCACGCGTTCCATATCGGAAAGAACGCCAGACTGAAATACGTCGAGAAGCATTACGGAGAGGGCGAGGGAACGGGCGAACGCATCATGAACCCGACGACCGTGGTGGAGATCGACGAGGGCGGGTATATGGAAATGGAGACCGCGCAGATCCGCGGCGTCGATTCCACCTACCGCACCACCCGCGCGAAGCTCGCGGATCGCGCGACGCTGATCGTACACGAAAAGATCATGACGCACGGGAAGCAGACCGCGACGACCGATTTTGAGGTCGATCTGAACGGCAAAGACAGCGGCGCGCACGTCGTGTCGCGTTCGGTCGCAAAGGACGAGTCGCATCAGCTCTTTCTGTCGAACATCAACGGCAACAACGCCTGCAACGGACACACGGAATGCGACGCGATCGTCATGGACGACGCTTCCGTCAGCGCGGTGCCGAAGATCAACGCAAACAACGTTGACGCGGCGCTGATTCACGAGGCGGCGATTGGCAAGATCGCGGGCGAACTGCTCATCAAGCTGATGACGCTCGGACTTTCCGAAAAGGAAGCCGAAGAACAGATCGTCAACGGGTTTTTGCGCTGATGCCCGCCGAACTGTACGCGCTGGGCGCGATCGAGGCGGGAATGTCCGTTCTGACGTTTCTGCTGTTCGGAACGGACAAGGCGTTTGCGAAAGCGGGAAAAAGGAGAATTCCCGAACGGACGCTGTTGACCTGTACGGTGGTGTTCGGCGCGGTCGGCGCGTGGCTCGGGATCTTTCTGTTTCGGCACAAGACGATGCACCCCGTGTTTCCGCGCACCGCGTTTCTCGCGTTGCTGGCGCAGGCGGCGGCTTTTGGGGCGGTCTATGCGCTCTGCAGGTAAAAAACCGTTGACAAATCGGAAAAACCCGTGTATAATAAAAGCAGAACAATACAAACCGAAAGGCAGGAGCAGGCAATGAAAGTCATTACGATCGGAAGGGAATACGGCAGCGGAGGTCGCACCATCGGAAAAATGGTGGCGCAGAAGCTCGGAATTCCTTATTATGACCGTGAACTTGTCGATGAGGCGGCGAAACGGTCGGGACTTGCAGTCGAAGCAATCGAAGAAAACGATCAGGTGGTTACGCGCTCGTTCCTGTACGATCTCGCGATCGGGACGAGTTACGGCTACGTCAACCAGACGGGCATTCCGCTCGATCTGAACACGCAGGTGTTCTTGGCGCAGCGCGAGGCGATTCTGAAATTCGCGGAGCAGCCCTGCGTCATCGTGGGACGCTGCGCCGACTATATTCTGCGCGACCGGGAGGACCTGCTGCGCGTGTTCGTTTACGCGGACAAAAAGGCGCGGCTCGACCGCATCGTGAAGGAATACGGCGAGGATCCCGCGAAAGCGGAAAAACTGCTGGCGCAATCGGATAAACGCCGCGCCCGTCATTACGAGGAGTTTACCGACAGCATCTGGGGCGCGAGAAGAAATTACGACGTTTTGCTGAACAGCGCGACGCTCGGATTGGAACATACGGCGGAGATCATTTGCCGCATGGCAGAATAAACATCGACCGAATACGAAAACGCGGCTCGGGCAATCTGCCCGGACCGCGCTTTGCTTTTTCTGTGAAGATTCGTTTTATTCCGTGTATTCCATGCTTTCGACGCAGGCGGCAAACGCCTCGTCGTATTCGCCCGAGACGGACGTGAACGTAACGATGTCCAGCGAATCGGGACAGAAGATCAGGTATTGCGTCTGCGTCATGAAAATACCGTTCTGCGTGATGTGATAACTCATGACGATCTCGTCGAGCTCGCCGAATTTCATCTGCTCGAACGATTGGACGCCTTCAAAGTTCTGGAACGTCTGCGCGTAGATGCGGTCGAACAGGTCTTTGGTGTAGTTCTCGGCTTTGTCGGCGCCCGCTTTTGACAGCGTAATGTTGTCCGCAACGTCCGGGTAGGTAATGTGATGCACGAGCGTGACGGAGCCGCTTTCTTCCGCCAAAAAGCCGTTCGGAATCGTCAGCGTGATGTGGTCGAACGTGTAGGAGCCGCCGAGCGGAGACGTAGTGCTTTCTTCCGACGTACTGCTTTCTTCCGGCACACTGCTTTCTTCGGGTCGGCTGCTTTCGGTCTGCTCGCTGCTTTCCGCAGGCGCGAGGGACGCGGAAGATGTTTCGGCGCTTTCGGTCTGTTCACTGTTTGCCGGCGCTTGTTCGCTGCTTTCCGCGGCGGGCTTGTCTTCCTGTCCGCA
>JAGHTH010000108.1 GCA_018065365.1 Candidatus Coliplasma caballi | reverse complement strand
GCGGGACACCGATACCGGCAACCACACGAGTCGTACAGATGGAGCCGGGGCCGATACCGACTTTGATACAGTCGGCGCCCGCGGCAATCAATGCTTCCGCCGCTTCCGCCGTCGCGATATTTCCGGGGATCAGCTGTGCGTTCGGGAACGCGTCCTTGACAGCGCGGCAGGCATTCAGAATGCCCTCGGAATGACCGTGTGCGGAGTCGAGAACGAGCGCGTCGACACCTGCATTCAAAAGCGCTTCGGCTCTTTGCAGCACGTCCTTGGTTACGCCGATCGCAGCCGCACAGATCAGACGGCCCTGCGCGTCTTTGGCGGAGTTCGGATACTTCTTTGCTTTCTCGATATCCTTGATCGTGATCAGACCGCGCAGATACCCCTTATCATCAACCAACGGGAGTTTCTCGATCTTTGCACCTCGCAGAATGGACTGCGCTTCTTCCAACGTCGTGCCGACTTTTCCGGTGATCAGGTTGTCCTTGGTCATAACGTCCTGGATCGGAATATCATAGGTGTCAAGGAAACGAATATCACGGTTCGTCAGAATGCCGATCAGTTTGCCGTATCCGTCGCAGATCGGAACACCGGAAATACGGTATTTGTTCATCAGAGCAAGCGCATCGTTGACGGTGCGATCACCGGTCAGCGAGATCGGATCGTTGATGACGCCGTTTTCACTTCTCTTAACGCGCTGAACATGGTCTGCCTGCTCTTCGATCGACATATTTTTATGGATGACACCGATACCGCCTTCGCGTGCGATCGCAATCGCCATACGGGATTCCGTGACGGTGTCCATTGCCGCCGTGATCAGCGGGATATTCAGTTTGATCGTGGAAGTCAGATACGTCGAGGTATCGATATCCGCGGGCAAAACGTGGCTTTCCGCCGGGATCAGCAGAACGTCGTCGTAAGTAAGCCCTTCTTTTCCGAATTTTTCATCAAAGTTCATCATAGTTCGGCACTCCTTTATGTTTCTTTCTCATTTTCGGTCAGTGTGATGTCGGCGAGAAACTCACGATACCGTTTCTTCGCAGACCTTCTCGGGATTGCGAGGAAAATCAGCAAAACCGCAAACGCGATACAAAAACCGGCGGTCGATTGCGTCTGCCGTTCGGGAGAAGCGTAAAAATAAAACAGGAAGTCCAGCAAACCGAGCGCGATCAAAATGACATAATCGAGCACACGCTTGCCGAACGTCCCTTCCAGAACGCCGTATTCTCCCTCGGACGTGATTTTCCCTTTGAAAACCGTGGCAAAAGGATCCCAGGCACCGCGCGCCTTTCGGATCAGCGTAACGCGGTCGTCTTTTCTCGTCCCGATGAAAATATTGTCTTCCAAATCTTCATTGCCGGCAAAGCGTGCGGGCGCAGTCCGATCGTCCCAACGGGCGATCAGCTGTTGCTTGGTCAGTTTGCTTTTGAGGATAAGCATACCGGACACCCCTTTCGTGCTTTGCAAACGGGTTTTCAAGTATTTTTTCCATTATACAAATTCCGTTCCGTTCTGTCAACCCCTTTTTCAAAAAAAGAAACGTTATTTTTTCTTTTCGGGCAAATTTTTTCGGTTTCCGTACAAAACACGATCTTATTCTGCACGGCGTATGGATATAATGATATAGCAATTCCTCCAAAGGAGCCCTGTCATGCAGATCTTTGCTTTTCTCGCATATTTTGTCAGAAAAATGAAAGCACACAGAACGGATGCGTATTCCGCGCAAATCGCGTTCTTCGTTTTATTTTCCGTCATGCCGCTCTCTATCCTGATCTTAACCTGCATTTCCTTTTTCCCCGTTTCGACGGATGAAATCATGAACGTCTTCGAACACATCATGCCGAGCGCCATGCAAGGATTGTTTCGCGAGATCTTTGACGGACTTCTGGAGCAAGGTTCCTCCGTCATGGCATCTTTTTCCGCAATCGCGGTGATTTGGTCCGCTTCCAAAAGCGTTTATTATCTGATCGGGGGTTTTAATTCCGTTTTTGAAGTCAGAGAGTCCCGAAGCATTTTCAAAGTCCGCGCTCTGTCGGTCATCTATATCTTGCTGTTCGTTATCATGATGACATTTACGCTGTTCGTGATCGTCTTATCCTCTTCCGTGGCATCCGCTCTGGCGCTGCACAACGAAAACCTGTCGCAGATCATTGACATCGTTCGCTCCCTGCGCTTTACGATCGGTCTGCTGCTGTTGACCATCCTGTTTTGTTTGATGTACAAGGCGCTTCCGAACCGCAAAACAAAATTCATCATGCAGCTTCCCGGTGCGGTCGTTTCCGCGGTCGGATGGATCCTGTTTTCCTCGCTGTTCTCTTTTTATGCCGAGCATTACGCGAATTATACACGTATTTACGGAAGTTTGACAACGATCGTGGTGTTTATGCTCTGGATGTACTTCTCGGTCTATATCCTGTTCTTCGGCGCGGAGCTGAATCTATTGATCGAAAAGGCGGAACAGTACGTTTCGGAATGACCGTTTTTCTTTGCTTTATTCACAGAAAATCTATTGACAATTAACACTAAATGTAGTATATTTAGAAAGAGAAAATACTGCCTGTATGATTTAATATATATTTGAAAGGATGTTATTTCTTGAATTTTGCGACTTTGCCGTTTATTGCGTTGTTTTTTCCGATCTGCATAGCGGCTTATTTACTTGCCAACAAGACACAGTACCGGAACTGTATTCTGATTTTGTTTTCGATGCTGTTCTATGCCTGCGGACGTCCGATCGAACTCGTTTTGCTTCTGCTGACCACGGCGATCAACTTCTTGCTCGCGCGTTCCATTGACGCCAACAGGACGAACAAACTCTGCAAGCTCTCGTTTGCGATCGCTCTCATCTACGACATCGGAATGCTGTTCGTCTTCAAATACACGGACTTTCTGATCGGAAACCTGAATCAATGGTTCGGTCTTTCCCTGCCGACCGCAGACCTGACTTTACCGCTCGGTATCAGCTTCTACACGTTCCAGATCCTTTCCTACATCATCGACGTGTATTGGGAGAACGTCCCCGTTCAGAAGAAATTCTCCAAACTGCTGCTTTACATCTCGTTGTTCCCCCAGCTTGTCGCCGGACCGATCGTCCGTTACTCCACCGTCGCGGAAGAGATTGACAACCGTCATACCAGTCTGACCGATCTGACCGAGGGCTTTACCCGTGTGCTCATCGGTTTAGGGAAAAAGGTCATCGTCGCCAACCATCTGAAACTGCTTGCCGAACTTTATTTGACCACCACGGTCGATACGGCTTCGGTCTTTGCCACATGGATCGGTGTCATCTCCTATTCCATGCAGGTCTATTTCGACTTCTCGGGCTATTCCGACATGGCCATCGGTATGGGACGCATTTTCGGCTTCCATTTCGACGAAAACTTCAACTATCCGTTTATCTGCCGTTCCATTCAGGAGTTCTGGCAGCGCTGGCACATTTCGCTCGGAAGCTTCTTCCGCGATTATCTGCTTTACGTTCCGATCTTCGGAAAGCGCAGACAATGGATGAGTTTGTTCCTCGTCTGGTTTACCACCGGTCTCTGGCACGGCGCGAGCTGGAACTTCATCGTCTGGGGATTGTATTTCGGCGTATTTATTTTCATCGAGCAAAAGCTCGGCAAGAAAACGCTCAAAAAGATCCCGGACGTTGCGATGCACATCTACAACAAGATCGTTATCATCATCGGTTTCGGCATTTTCTATCAGGACAACTGCACAAGCTTTGACACGTTCCTTTCCAAAATGGGCAGTTTCTTCGGGAACCTGTTCGGTTTTTCCGGGCACGGTTTCTTCAACGGAGCCGAACTGACAAACGGACCGCTCAACAAGGAACTGAACGAACCGGTTTATTTTACCAAATACGTCTGGCTGTTCCTCATCGCGATCATCGCCTGCCTGCCGATCGTACCGGCACTTAAAAAATACGTCAAAACCTGTTCCGCCGGCGTTCAGAGCGCCGCGCAGGTGCTTTCCGCTTTGTTCTGCATCGGACTCTTGGTCGTTTCGGTCATCATGATCATCGCTTCCAAGAACAATCCGTTCCTGTATTTCCGTTTCTGATCGGAGTGGGAGGAGAAAATCATGGATAAGAAAAACAAACGCAACAAATCATTGACGCTCGCCAAGGCGTTCAGCTTACTGCTCATCATCATCGCGTTTCTCTGCGTGATGGTATTCTGTACGTTCTTCTCGCGCGAAACGACTTCCAACTACGACACACTGGCGAAAAAGCCGGAATTCACGCTTTCCGGATTGTTTAACGGATCGTATATCGAGCAGATGATCGACTACTATACCGACACGGTGCATAACAGAGACTCGATCAAAGAAAAATACGCGCACATCAAGGATTGGTTCGGCACCGGCGAAGACGACGAACAGTATATCGACCGTTCCGAATCTTCCGAAGAAGAATCCGATCCGTTTGCCGATTTTTCCCTGGATCCTTCCATGGCGGAGCAGAGTGAAGAAAGCGGCACCCCCGTCATTTCCTACGATCCGGTGGAATCTTCTGAAGAACCCGCGGAATCCAGCGAGGAACCGATCGTTTCGGATCCGACAGAATCGAGTGAGGAAACTTCCACACCCGATCCCCACGGCGACGGTATGGAACAAATGGAAAAGAACGCCCTCGTCGTCGAAATTGACGGACACGTCTGGGCGCTTGAGGTTTACGGCGGAGACGCCAATCTCAAGGTTATTCCGAAATATGCCGAAACGTTAAACAACTTTGCCGATAAATTGAGTGCGCTGGGCGTCCGTGTCATTTCGATGCCTGTCCCGAAACCTGCTGCGTATTATCTGCAATATACCAAGAACTATAAGAACTCTGCGGGCAATGTCAAGCGCGATATGGACGCGATCAACAAATACCTTTCCGACAAGGTCATCAGCATTGATTCCTACAACGCCCTGCTGCCTCACGCGTCCGAAAACATCTATTTCCGCACGGACTACCGTTGGACCGCGCGCGGCGCGTATTACGGCGCACAGCAGCTTGCACAGCAACTCGGCCTGCCTTTCAAATCGCTGGAAGAAGGATACACCGAATACAAGCGTACCGGTTATCTCGGCACGATGTATAACGCGTCCGGCAACAGTACGAGACTCTTAAACATCCCGAAGATTTCATCTGGTACGACCCGACCTCGAATTACACCTCGACCTCTTACGAAGGAATCAATTTCACGGGCGGATTTACGCACTCTCTGATCTGGAAAACAAGCGAAAGCAAACCGTCTTCCTGGTATTACACCTTCCTGGGCGGCGACGGTTATATTTCGCACACAATTTCAAACGAGGTCAAAAACGGCCGTAAAGTTCTTGTCGTAAAAGACAGTTACGGCAACGCTTTGGTTCCTTTCCTGACCTATTCCTTTGAGGAAATCTTCGTCGTGGACGCAAGAACGTTCAAAACCAACCTGACGTCGTTCGTCAAATCGAACGGGATCACCGATGTGCTGTTTGTGGGAAGCATTCATTCCGCGGTCGGTTCGGGTTATGTCAAGTCGTTGATGAACCTCTGTCAGTAAAAGGAGTCAGAATGAGCAAACGTATTCTTTGTCTGCTTCTTCTGCTTTCCGTTTCCGTCGCCTGCTTCGCCTGCGGTGGAAATGAGATCAGCGAGACGCAAAGCGATATGCCCTATTCCACGGCGGAAAGCACCGGCGAGCCGGAAGAACCTTCCGCGATCTCCGAGATCGAACTTTCGGAAGCGTCCGACATTCCCGTTTCCGAGGAACCGAAAGAAGATTCAACGGAATCGCCCACGCCTTCCGAAGAACCCGTTTCTTCCGAAGAACCCGTTTCCGAGCCATCCAAAGAGCCGTCAGAGATTTCGGAAACGTCGAGTCCGGCTTCCGATGAAAAGCCGCATACGGTCAATGGGTTCCTTGTCTATCAGGGACGCGCAATGGAACAGTTCGGCGGATCTTCAAAGAGCGGTATTCTGACCGCGGAGGTTATGAACGCGTTCAAGGAGAAGGTCGGAGACAGCGTAAACGTTTACGCAATGCCCGTTCCGCTTGCCTGCACGTTCTATTCCCCCGCCGGTTACGAAAGAAACTACGCAAACATGAAAGACTGCTTTTACGGTCTTCGCGACGCGCTCGTCGGTGTCGGCTTTGTCGATACGATCGCCGCTTTGGAGCCCCATGCGGACGAATTGATCTACGCGCGCACCGATCATCATTGGTTTGCGAGAGGCGCGTACTATGCGGCGCAGGCGCTTTGTAACGTCGCGGGAGCCGACTTTGATACACTCGATACATTTTCGGAATACAGTTTTGACGGTTTCCTCGGTTCCTGCTATTCTTCCTACAAGGTTACGGAATTGAAGAAATACCCCGAAACATTTTACTGGTATGAACCCGGCCGCGACTACACCGCGCACTATTTTGACCAGAAATTCAAAACGGAAAAAAGTTCCGGCTCGATGTTTACGTCCGCCAACTCCTACATGAAATTCATCAAAGGCGACGGCTACGCCGTTCGTGTGGATTCAAGCGTACAGACCGGAAGAAAACTGCTTGTCATCAAAGACAGCTTCGGCAACGCGCTTACCCCGTTTTTGATTGCCGGCTTTGAACAGGTTTACGTCGTTGACTTCCGCGCTTATGAAGGAAACGTACTGACGCTGATCAATGAAAACGGAATCACAGACGTTGCGTTTGCGCTTTCCGCTTTTTCGATCGCATCCTCCAAGCGAGATAACATCACACGTCTGACCAAAAATTAAGGAGTGCTTCATGATTTCTTTGGAATACCCTTTTGACGGAAAAGAATTGTTCGAAAACAAAAAATCCATCCGCAGAGAACTGCTCGCCGACGGAAGCAAGCGCAT
>JAGHTH010000045.1 GCA_018065365.1 Candidatus Coliplasma caballi | reverse complement strand
TAATCGGAGGCCCGCAGAGGATCGCGATCTTGTCGGTATCGAACCCGAGTTCCTTGACGTAGTTCGGAACGAACCCGACGTGTCCGTCCCAACCCTCCTGCTCGCGATCGATCGTCAGATGCACGTTGACACCCTCGTCGGCAGCCCACTCGTCGATGATCTCGCGGTAATCCAGCAGATCGTCCTTGCTGCGTGAGCCGTAAACGATATCGATCTTGCCGTAACGGTCGCGGTAATGGCGGCAGTAATTGATGACCGACCGCAGCGGCGCCAAACCGACACCGCCCGCCACGAACAGCAGATTCTTTCCCACGAACGCGTCGTCCACCGGGAACGGTTTCCCGTACGGGCCGCGGATCGTGATCTGCTGACCGACCTCCATGCTGTGCAGCCATTCGGTTACGCAGCCGCATTTTTTGATTGAAAACTCCATGTACTCTTCGTTCGTCGGCGAAGAAGTGATCGAGAACATCGCTTCTCCCACGCCGGGGATCGAAAGCATGGCGCACTGTCCGGGTTTGTGCGCAAACGCCTTTTTGCCGTCGGGCGTTACGACGCGGAACGTCTTGATATCCGGCGTATCTCTGCGGATGTCGATGACTTCGCCGATCACGGGAAGCAGCGGCTCCTTGTTCATTCCCCCTGCGCCTCCTTTACAAGCGTTTTCATTACTTTCACGATGTTCATGTGGATCGGGCATTTTGCCAGGCATCTGCCGCATCCCACGCAGGAGAACATTCCGTCGTTGTTGGCGGGATAATAGACCAGCTTATGCATGAAACGCTGACGGAATCGCTCGAGCTGAGTAAGCCGCGGCTGTCCCGCCGACATTTTCGTGAATTCGGAATACATACAGGAATCCCAGCAGCGATAACGCGAAACACCGTGTCCGGTGTCGAAATCCTTGATATCGTAGCATTGACAGGTCGGGCAGACGAACGTACAGGTACCGCAGCCGAGGCAGGAGCGCGAAAGCTCCGCCCACGCGGGAGAGCGGAAATACGTTTCGGTCTTGTCGCCGCCGAACGCGTCGGTGGTCAGGTCGGCAAGCGGAAGCTGTTTCATGCGCTCGCGCGTCTGCGCTTTGAGGGCGTCCGCGGCGTTTTCGGCGCACGCTTCGGTCAAACCGTCCAGCGAAGCAAGGAACGCTTTGCCTTTTTCGGTAACCGGCTCCAAAAACAGTTCGTCGTCCGAGAAGAAGCACGCCACGTCGCCTTTCGGCTCCGCGGGATCAATGCCGAACGTCGAGCAGAAGCAGGTTTCGGCGGGCTTTCCGCAGCCGAGCGAAAGGATGATCCCGTGCTGTCTGCGGTTTTGATAATAGGTGTCGGCGGGCTCTTTCAGAAAGACGTTGTCCAGCACGTCAAACGCGCGCACGTCGCAGGCGCGCACGCCGAATACCACGAAATCTTCCTGCTCCTTCCGCACGTCGATCAGTTCGATCTTTTTCCCTTCTCTGCGGAACGCCATCAGGTTTTCGGTCTGCGGAAAAAAGAAATCCTTGGGACTGCGGACGGTGTGCAGGGCGGAAGAAAGCGCGGTGCCTTCTTTCCACGGCAAAAACTGTGCGCCGCCGTCGGTATCGACGGGCAGATACAGCGTTTTGTCCGCCGCGATCTTCGCAAACAGTTCGTCCAGCCGTTCTCTCGCGATCTTACGCATGGGTCTTCCCCCTCTCCGCCGCGTCCTTCGGCTCAATATCCGTTTTGGAATAGTTCGTCAGCGGGGCGCGGGTACCGACTTCCTCGCCGGCCTGATACGCTCCGTAGAACGTGTTGATGTCTTTGATGAATTTGCGGTTGAGCGGATGCAGCGGAATGTGCTGCGGGCAAACGCGGGAACACTCTCCGCAGTCGGTGCATCTTCCCGCAACGTGAAACGCGCGGATGATGTGGAACATCTTTTCCTCAAAACTGTCCGCCGCGGCTTTATTCTCCACGCCGGATTTCGGGTTGTCGAACACGCATTTCTCGCAGGTGCAGGCGGGACAGACGTCCCGGCAGGCGTTGCAGCGGATGCAGCGCGAAAGTTCGCCCTGCCAGAACGCAAAACGCTCGTCGGCGGTCATGCTTTCCAACTTTTCCACCTCGTCGAAACGGTGGGAATCCAACACCTCGCCGTCCGTTCCGAGCAGTTCGTCGTAGCAAACGTGCTTTTTCGACTTGCAGTTCACACAGCGGTCTGGCAGGAACGCGTTTCTGTCCGCTTCCACTTCCCCGTCAAACAGCGTCTTCACGATCAATTTGTCGCCGTGCGCCGTTACGGTGGTAAAATCGCCCGCTGCGGCGCGGATCTTCGAAGCGTCGAGCATTCCGTCGCAGGGGATCCCGACGGCATAGACTTTTTCACGGTCAAAGCGATGCTCGGTCAGGAGTTGATTAAAACTGTACGTGTCGCAGGGTTTCAGAAACACCAGCACTTTTCCGTCCGCGCGGGTTTCGGAGACCAGATATTTGGAGAAATTCGCCCCGCAGAAATCGGAATACACGAATTCCGAGAGGTCCCCTTCGGTTTTGAACACCGCGGGCGTGAGGTCGTAGTCGAACTCGCCTTTTTTCCAGCCCATCACACGATCCACGGTGCCGTTTTGCAGCAGTTCTTTCGCTTTGCGCAAAAGCTGATCACGGGTTATTTCTTGCATCGCAGATCCTCCAATCGCTTGCTCTCGCCCAAAGCGGCGACGGTTTTGCAGAAGTCGTTCATCGTCGAGGCGAACTTTGCACCCTCGGCGGCGGAAACCCACTCGACGCGGGTGCGTTCCTTTTCGATGCCGAGGTAATCAAGCATCGAGAACAGCAGCGCCATACGGCGACGGGTATAGTAGTTTCCGGAAGTATAATGGCAATCTCCGGGATGGCAGCCGCACAGGATCACGCCGTCGGCACCCCTCTGGAACGCGCGCAGCACGAAAGTCGGGTTGACGCGGCAGGAACAGGGTACGCGGATGATCTTGACGTCCGCGGGATAGGAAAGCCGGTTGTTTCCGGCAAGGTCGGCGCCCGCGTAGGAACACCAGTTGCAGCAGAACGCCACGATAAGCGGCCTGTATTCCCCGTTTTCATTCAACGGCATATCGCATCCACCTCCGCCATGATCTGTTCGGTTCCGAATCCTTTCAGATCCATTGCTCCCGACGGGCAGGCGACGGTGCAGGCACCGCATCCCTGGCAGACGGCGGGATTGACCACCGCCACACGACGCACGCGTGTGGTACGGTCGGGCATCCGGAACTCTTTGTCTTCATAAGTGATCGCGCCGTACGGACAGACCTTCTCACAGGAAGAACAGCCGTTGCACATCCATTCATCCGGATGCGCGACGCAGGGATTGCCGGTCAGTTTGTCCTTGCAAAGCAGACCGATGACCTTCGACGCGGCGGCGCCCGCCTGCGCGACCGTTTCGGGAATGTCCTTCGGTCCCTGGCAAGTGCCGGACAGGAACACGCCGGCGGTCGGACTTTCGACCGGACGCAGTTTCGGGTGCGCCTCGGTAAAGAAATCGTTGGTGTCCATGCTCGCCGTCAGCATCGTCGCGAGCGGACGGGCGGACTTGTCGGGCTCGATCGCGGCGGCAAGCACCACGAGGTCGGCTTCGATGCG
>JAGHTH010000067.1 GCA_018065365.1 Candidatus Coliplasma caballi | reverse complement strand
GCGTTCGGTTCTATTCTGTGCTTTGCGTAAATTTGCCATAGCAAACGGCAAGAAACAAGGCGCCCTTTTCACACAATCCCTACGGGCTTGTGCGGGAGCTGTCGAGCACAAAGTACACGATTGTTTGTCACCATTCTTTCGGTAAATTCACCATACCAAATCCCCGGCACCACGGCGCCCTTTTCAAGGGAGCTGGCGAGCGCAACGCGCGAGACTGAGGGATGGCGGTATAAAAGAACTGTTTATGCGGAACCTTGACTTTTGCAGGATGATAGAAACATTAAGTCATCCCTCAGTCGCCTGCGGCGACAGCTCCCTTGAAAAGGGCGCCGTGGTGCGATGTATGGGGTATGGCAATCTTACGGGAGGCAAAAATCCTCCCGCGCCGAAAGGCGCGACCTATCGCGACCGGAGGGAGCGACCTCCCGCACGCGAATGTGTGCGACCTACCGCCCGCAGGGCGACCTATACTCCTCCCGCGCCGTAGGCGCGACCTATCGCGAAGCGTATGGGAGCGACCTCCCGCGCTGAAAGGCGCGACCTACCGCCCGCAGGGCGACCTATCACGACCTATATAAGTACACATCACACAGAACTGACAAAAACAAGGACGGAACACAATCATGTGCGGAATCGTAGGGTTTACGGGCAACAGAACGGACAAGGAGAGCGTGATTCGCGCGATGGCGGACAAGATCCGGCACCGCGGTCCCGACGGCGAGGGGTATTACTGCGCCGACGGCATCGCGCTCGGACACCGGCGGCTGTCGATCATCGACTTGGAGGGCGGCGCGCAGCCGCTGTTCAACGAAGACCGCTCGCTCGCGCTGGTCTTCAACGGCGAAATTTACAATTTCCATACCCTGCGGGAAGAATTGCTCGCGAAAGGGCATTCTTTCGTTACGCGCTCGGACAGCGAGGTGCTGCTCCACGGCTACGAGGAGTATGGAAAAGACCTGCCCGGACACCTGCGCGGAATGTTCGCGTTCGCGATCTGGGACGCGGCAAAGCGGGAACTGTTCTGCTGCCGCGACTATTTCGGGATCAAGCCGTTCTATTATTATCACGACGGAAAGACGTTCCTGTTCGCGTCGGAGATCAAGGCGTTTCTGCCGCACCCGGAGTTTAAAAAAGAGTTCAACGAGTCGCAGCTTCCGCTGTATCTCTCGGTGCAGTATTCGCCCGGAACGGACACCTTTTTTCAGAACGTCTATAAACTCCCCGCCGGTCATCTGCTGACCGTGAAAGACGGGAACGTGTCCGTCGAGCGCTGGTTTACCCCGTCTTTTGCCGCGGATGAAAGCAAAACCGAGGAAGAATGGGTGGAAGCGATCGACGAGGTCATGCACGATTCGGTCGCGGCGCACAAGATCGCCGACGTCGAGGTGGGCTCTTTCCTGTCGTCCGGCGTCGATTCGAGCTTCGTCGCCTGCATCGCGGACGTGGACAAGACGTTCACGGTCGGGTTTGAGAACAAACAGTACGACGAGGCGGAGTATGCAAAGGCGTTTTCGGAGGTCATCGGCGTCAAAAACAAGGTCTATTACATTTCGCCCGAGGAATATTGGGAAAACCTCGGGAACATTCAGTACCACATGGACGAGCCGCTCGCGGACGCCGCGGCTGCCGCGCTGTTCTTCTTGAATCGCGACGCGGCAAAGCAGGTCAAGGTCTGCTTGTCCGGAGAGGGCGCGGACGAGTTTTTCGGCGGGTACAACGTGTATAAGGAGCCGTTCACGGTGTCGTGGTACGACAAACTGCCGAAATTCGTGCGCAAAGGGCTGGGCGCCGTCGCGAAAAAGTTCCCGATGGCAAAGGGCGCGAATTTTCTGATCCGGCGCTCGATGGATTTGGAAGAACGCTACATCGGAAACACCAATCTGATGAGCGAGGCGTACAAGAAAAAACTGCTGCTGCGGTACCCCGACGGGCAGAAAACGCCGGGCGATCTGACGAAACCGCTGCGCGCGTCGCTTTCCGGGCTGGACCCGGTCGCGAAAATGCAGACGATCGACCTGAACACCTGGCTGATGGGCGACATTCTGCTCAAAGCCGACAAAATGAGCATGGCAAGTTCGCTGGAACTGCGGGTGCCGTTTTTGGACCGCGAGGTGTTCGCGCTCGCGTCAAAATTGCCCGCGAAATACCGCGCCGACCTTTCGCAGACCAAGATCGCGATGCGGAAAGCCGCCGCGAAGCACATTCCGGAAAAGGTCGCGGACAAGAAAAAGTTGGGCTTTCCCGTTCCGGTGCGCGCGTGGCTCAGGGAAGAAAAATACGCGTCGGTCGTGCGGAACGCCTTTTCGTCCGAAGCGGCGGGGAAATATTTCCGTACCGACGTGCTGAACAAGCTGCTGGACGAGCATATCGCCGGGAAAAAGGACAACTGGAAGCAGATTTGGTGCGTGTTTATGTTCCTTGTCTGGTATGAGCAGTATTTTCGTTAAGGATGGAGAAAATTATGCCGTATTCATCGCTTGCAACGTTATACGACCGGATCAACGGGGAAATTTACGCGCCGTACGCGGAATTTCTGGACGGCGCGATCCGGAAATATTCGGAGATCCCGGTGCAAGACGTGCTGGATCTGGGCTGCGGCACCGGGAAAATTACGGCGCTGATGGCGGACAAAGG
>JAGHTH010000073.1 GCA_018065365.1 Candidatus Coliplasma caballi | reverse complement strand
GATTTGATTTTCTTGTTCGTTTTGGATACGACGTCTTCATACCCTTTGTTGATCTCGCGGACGGTCGCTTCATCTACTGCAAACTCCGCAAGCGTTTCTCTGAATTTTTCCGGTGACGGCATATGTAAAAACTCCTTTACAAATCTGAATTTGTCTACATCTATCACGAGCATCTGATTTTATCGTACAAAATCCACGTTCCGAAAAACATCCTTATCGGGCTGTCTCAAACCAAACGGGTTTCTTTTTTATATTCTCCTAAAATAAGTTCTCCCCCGCAAAACCACGACTCAATCAACCTTATACGTACCCAGAACGATGGCTTTGACGATCTGGTAGTCAAAGGCGTCGATGCTGCCGTCGGACAAGATGTCCATCAGGGCAACGTCTTCTTCGTGCTGCGCGGTATAGGTGCCGAGCACGTACGCTTTGAGCATCTGGTAGTCGAACGCGTCAACGACGCGGTCTCTGTTGACGTCGCCGAACGGGTACTCTGCCGGCGGCTGTTCCGCCGCGACGCCGTACACTGCAAGCTCACTGCCCCATAAGAAGTCGCCGTCAAGCTTGAAGGTGAACCGCACGTAGCGCGCTTTTTTGACATTGTCGAGCTCACAGCTGAACAGACCGCCGGTCCAGCCGTTTTCTTTGGAATAAGTCTGCTTGTAGCTCATGCTGAACTCTTTGGAATAGGTTTTGCCGTCCTCGGAGAGTGCGACCGTGGCGGTTGCTTTTTCGGGAACGGGAATGCCCCAGCCGCCGCCCCACATATCGTAGGTGAACGCTCTGACGTCGCAGACGGCGCCGAGGTCAAGCACGATGTTGGAGTTTTTCGCCTTCGAATACGCGCCGATCTGCCCGGGCGCGTTGCCCTCGGCGGGCTCGGTCGCACGGATGCCGTTGGTCAGCTTGTAGAGCGGGTTGCCGCTTGCGTCCTTGTCCACCATGCCGCCGGAGGAGGTTCCGCCGTAGTAGGGCGCGGAGCAAACGTAGGTCTTGCCCTCGGAGATCAGATCGTAGAAGTTGCCGTCAGCCGTTTCGTAGGTTGCCGGAACGGTGTCGGGGGAGTCCAGACGCGTGAAGGGTTCTTCGATCGAACTCTTTGCCATGGTCTGCAACTTTTTCACGGTCTCGGCGGGCATATCCGCGGTGTAGGCGTTGCCGAGCGGGTCAATGCCCAGGAACGCGTAAAGCCAGGTCGCCGCGATCAGATAGGAGCCCTCTTTCGAGTGGTGGCCGCCGTCGTCCGCCATCAGCGTGATTTCCGGGTAGGTCTGGAAGCAGCGGTAGAACGAAACCACGATCGGCGCGTAGATCGTATCGTATTTCTTCGCGAGCGCGGAATAGACGTTGTAGTGGTTGTTCACGCGGGTGGGGTTGCACTCCGCGTCGGAGTAGCGCATATAGAAGACGGGCTTCGCGCCGTTTGCTTTGATCAGCGGGATCAGAACGTCGCACGCCTGGACCGCTTTTTCGAACGTAGTGCCGGCGGCGTCCTGCAGAACGACGTAGTCGTATTTGTTGGCTTTCAGAAGATTGCGGAACTTTTTACCTTCTTCCAGAGACTCGTTGGCGAATTGGACGAGGTACGCGCTGCCTTTGGTGCAGTAGTCCACGATGA
>JAGHTH010000080.1 GCA_018065365.1 Candidatus Coliplasma caballi | reverse complement strand
CGGCGTGATCGCGGTTTCGGACGTCCGCGCGGGTGCAGGGGTACAAAAAATCGGGTTTTCTTTTGCATTTCACAAAATTTTAACCTATCTATTCTGCATTTTTTGATTGACAAACGGAACCGTTTCGTGTATAATAGAAGCGGGTAAACGGAATTGCCCGAAAAAAAGCAAAAGAAACGGCAAAAAAGATCATGATCACATTTCAGTATTCTCATTTGAAAACGGTTTCCGAAGCGGACGTTCGGTCGTTTGACGAACGTATCGCCGCCGCAGACCGACATATCCGGAACAAAGACGGAAAGGGCAATGATTTTCTCGGTTGGGTGGATCTGCCCGTCAATTACGACAAGGAAGAATTCGGGCGCATTCGCGAGGCGGCGGACAAGATCCGCAGAGACAGCCAGGTGTTGCTGGTCGTCGGGATCGGCGGCTCCTACCTCGGCGCGCGTGCCGTGATCGAATTTCTGAAAGGGTGCTACTACAACCAGAAACGCAAGAACACCCCCGACATCTATTTCGTGGGCAATTCGTTCGACGGCGACGAACTGAAAACCGTGCTGGAACTCTGCGAGGGCAAGGACGTCAGCGTCAACGTGATCTCCAAATCCGGCACGACGACCGAAAGTTCGATCGCGTTCCGCATTCTGCGCGAATACATGGAAGACCGTTATTCCAAAGAGGAAGCGGCTGCCCGCATTTACGCGACGACCGACCGTGCGAGAGGCGCTCTGAAAGGGCTTGCCGATCAGAACGGGTACGAAACGTTCGTGATCCCGGACGACGTCGGCGGAAGATTCTCCGTTCTGACGCCCGTCGGATTGCTTCCGATCGCCTGCGCGGGCATTGACATTGAGGCGCTGATGCGCGGCGCCGCAAACGAACGCGAGAAGCTGTTCGGAGACGGGCTGACCAACGACGCTTACACCTACGCGATCGCGCGGAACATTCAGTTAGAGCGCGGAAAGAGCGTGGAACTGCTTTGCAGCTACGATCCGTCGTTCCGCTTTATGGGAGAATGGTTCAAGCAGCTGTTCGGCGAGAGCGAGGGCAAGGACAAGAAGGGGCTGTTCCCCGCGTCCGCGGTCTATTCGTCCGACCTGCATTCGCTCGGACAGTACGTGCAGGACGGCTCGCCGATCCTGTTTGAGACGGTTTGCGCGCTCGCAAGACCCGCCGTTCGTGATATGAACGTTCCGTACGAGGAAGAAAATTCCGACGGATTAAACTTCATCGCGGGCGAGAGTTTCTACAAGGTCAACAAAAAAGCCATGCTCGGCACGCTGCTGGCGCATGAACAGGGCGGGACGGACACGCTGATGATCCGTTACGACGCCAAGGATGAGGAAAATCTGGGCGAACTGATCTATTTCTTTGAACTCGCCTGCGCCGCTTCGGGTTATCTGATCGACGTCAACCCGTTCGACCAGCCCGGTGTGGAAGCGTACAAGAAGAATATGTTCGCGTTACTCGGAAAGCCCGGCTATGAAGACAAGAAAGCCGAGCTCGAGGAGAAGATCAAAAATATCTGAAACTAAAAAAGATCGCAAAACGATCGAGAAATAAAGGAGATACTCTTATGAAACTGTTAGCAGGTGTCAAAGGAACCGGCAAAACCAAGGCGCTGATTGCAGAAGTCAACAAGGTCTGCGGAGAATCCAACGGCAGCATCGTCTGCATTGAGAAAGGCAAAAAACTGACTTTTGACGTACATTATCAGGCACGTCTCGTCGATGCGGAAGATTACTGCATCAAAGACGGCAACGCGCTGTACGGATTTGTCAGCGGTATCCTCGCGGCAAACTACGATATTACGGAACTGTTCATCGACAACACGCTGGCGCTCTGTGAGGGCAACGTGGAAGAACTGGAAGAATTCCTCGTCAAAGCCGACGCGATCACTTCCAAGAACAACGTCGCACTGATGGTGTCCGCTTCCGTGGATCCCGCTTGTCTGTCCGACAAGGTCAAGGCGTTCCTCGCGTAAGATGAGCGCGGAAGAAAAAAGCGTTTCGCCGCGGATGAGATTTCTGATGCAGTCTCTGTTTCGCGCGCTGACCTGCTATACGCTGGTCAGTCTGCTCGAGGTGGGGATCCTGTATGCGCGTGTTTCCGAAAAAACGGAAGCAAGCGCGCCGCTGGCGGCGGATTTCGCGGCAAAGCTCGGCATTCTGCTCTGCGCGTCGCTGTTGTTCGGATTTTCTTTCGGGATCTTCCGGATGACGTTCTTACCTTCGCCCGCACGGCGTTTTCTGCACATCGTGGTGGGGTTTGTCCCCGTCGTGATGGTCGTGCAGTCGATGGTCGCGGACGGCGCGGGGCTGGATATGCAGTCGTACGTGTTCTTTTACTTCTTCGCGGTGCTGGTTTACCTTGCCGTTTACGGCGGGTGTATGCTGGTTACGTTCGCGTGGAAAAGAAAGCATTTGCCGAAATAAGCGTTTGCAAAAAAAGTTCGGGAAGATTTCGGCGCGTGTCGATAAGGATGTTTTTTGAAGCATTTTCGTCACGCGCCGAAAATGATGTGTTCCACCTATGTGGAACATGATGTGTGCTTTGCACATGATGTTCGCCTGCGGCGAATGATGTGCGCCTCGACGGCGCA
>JAGHTH010000071.1 GCA_018065365.1 Candidatus Coliplasma caballi | reverse complement strand
GCAGGTGCGCGGCATGAGCGGCGGAGACACCGCGCGCAAGCGCAATCTGGTGGATTACGGTTTCCGGCTTCCGTCGGCGTACGATAACCGCCCGCTGTATTTTGACGAATTCAACGCGCAGAGACGGCAGACCGTCTATTTTTCCGCGACACCGAACGACTACGAAAAAGGGCTCGCGACGCAGATCGCCGAGCAGATCATCCGACCGACCGGACTGCTGGATCCCGAAGTCGAGGTGCGCCCGACCGAAGGGCAGATCGACGACCTTGCGGGAGAGATCCGGATCCGCGCCGAAAAAGGCGAGCGCGTTCTGGTTACGACGCTGACGCGCAAGATGGCGGAGGATCTTTCGGAGTATTTTACGGTAAACGGCATCCGCACGCGGTATATGCATTTCGACATCGACACGATGGAACGCATGGACATTCTGCGGGGACTCCGCGAGGGCGAATTCGACGTGCTGGTCGGCATCAATCTTCTGCGGGAAGGACTTGACCTGCCGGAAGTTTCGCTGGTCGCGATCCTCGACGCCGACAAAGAAGGGTTTTTGCGTAGCGAAACGTCCCTGATCCAGACGATCGGACGCGCGGCGCGAAACGCGGAGGGCAAGGTCATCATGTACGCCGACCGCCGCACCGATTCCATGAACCGCGCGATCGCCGAAACCGAACGGCGCCGCAAAATACAAAGCGCGTACAACGAACAAAACGGGATCGTTCCGAAGACGATCATCAAAGAGATCCGCGCGCCGATCTCGATCGCCATGAAAGCGGAACACGACACCAACGCGAAGATGACCAAGGCACAACGCAGCAAGTTGGTCGAAGCGTTGACCGCCGAAATGAAACGTGCGGCGAAAGAACTTGATTTTGAAACGGCGGCGGCATTGCGCGACCGCATCCGTCGTCTGTTGGGGGAGAAATGACATGGCATCTGCTGAACTGATCGTCAAGGGCGCCCGCGTCCACAATCTCAAAAACGTTTCGCTCTCGATCCCGCGGGACAAGCTCGTGGTATTCACGGGGCTTTCCGGATCGGGCAAATCTTCTCTGGCGTTCGATACGATCTACGCCGAGGGACACCGCCGTTTCGTGCAGTCGCTCTCGTCCTACGCCAGAATGTTCCTCGGGCAGCTGGACAAGCCCGACGTGGATTCGATCGACGGACTTTCTCCTGCGATCTCGATCGACCAGAAAACGACTTCCAAAAACCCGCGTTCCACGGTCGGAACGGTAACCGAGATTTACGACTATCTGCGTCTGCTCTACGCACGCATCGGCATTCCGCATTGCCCGATCTGCGGCGAGGTCATCAAGCAGCAGTCCGTGGACGAGATCGTGGATCGCATCATGGAACTTCCCGAGGGAACGCGTTTCATGGTCATGGCGCCGGTCGTCAACGCAAAAAAAGGAATGCACGATAAGGTGCTGGAAGACGCCCGCAAGAGCGGCTACGTCCGCGTCCGTGTGGACGGGAGTTTATACGATCTCGGCGAGCGCATCGCGCTGGATAAAAACCTCAAGCACGACATCGACGTGGTGGTGGACCGCCTCGTGATGAAACCCGACATCCAGACGCGCCTGACCGACAGCGTGGAAAACGCGTCCAAGCTCGCGGAGGGGCTGGTGCGCATCGTAACGATGGGGGAGGAAGCCGAGGAACTGACGTTCTCGCAGAACTACGCCTGCAAAACGCACGGCATTTCGATCGGCGAACTTGAGCCGCGGATGTTCTCGTTCAACAACCCCGCCGGCGCCTGTGAAGCGTGCAACGGGCTGGGCGAGAATTTCGTGCTGACGCCCGAAAAACTGATCCCCGACAAATCGCTGTCGCTCTACGGCGGCGCGATCACCTGCAACGGCTTCAAAACGGTCGAAAACGACAGTTACTACGGGCAGTATATCGAATTGATCGGGAAAAAATACGGTTTTGACATCCATACGCCGATCCAAAATTATTCTCCCGAGGCGTTTGACGTGCTGATGTACGGCAACGCGAACCGGCACCGCTCGCCCGGAGAGCCGAAATTCGACGGCGTGATCGGGATCATTCAGCGGCGTTACGATACCAATACGTCGTTTGAGATCCGCGAATATTACGAATCGTTTATGGAAAACGTACCCTGCCCCGCCTGTAAGGGACGCCGGCTGAAGCCCGCGTCGCTCGCCGTAACGGTGGGCGGGGAAGACATTATGGCCTTCTGCGGAAGATCGGTCGGAAGCGCGCTGGAATTCATCCGCACGCTCACGCTTTCGGCGACGGAAGCCAAAATTGCCGCCGAGATCCGCAAGGAGATCAACGCCCGGCTGAACTTTTTGATGAGTGTCGGACTGGATTATCTGACGCTGTCGCGAAAATCCGGCTCCCTTTCGGGCGGCGAAGCGCAGCGCATCCGTCTGGCGACGCAGATCGGATCTTCGCTGATGGGCGTGCTGTATATTCTCGATGAGCCGAGCATCGGTCTGCATCAACGGGACAACATCAAACTGATCAATACCTTAAAACAACTCCGCGACCTCGGAAATACCGTGATCGTGGTCGAACACGACGAAGAAACGATGCAGAATGCCGACTTTCTGGTTGACGTAGGTCCGCGCGCCGGCATTCACGGCGGCGAGATCATCTATGCAGGAACGCCCGACGGGATCGGAAAGTGCGAGAATTCGATTACGGGACAGTTTTTGACCGGCAAACGCAAAATCGAAGTTCCGTCTGTACGCAGAACCGGCAACGGAAACAAACTGACCGTGGTCGGCGCACGGGAAAACAATCTGAAGAACATTACGGTCGATTTCCCGCTCGGAACGTTCATCTGCGTAACCGGCGTTTCCGGCTCCGGAAAGTCCTCGCTGGTCAATCTCGTGCTGTATCGTGCGCTGGCGCGGAAGCTCGGTCGGATGGCGGTCATTCCCGGCAAGCACGACACGGTGCTCGGGACGGAAATGATCGACAAGGTCATCCAGATCGACCAGGCGCCGATCGGCAGAACGCCGCGCTCCAACCCCGCGACGTATATCGGGCTGTTTTCGGAGATCCGCAGCGTGTTCGCCGCGACGCCGGAAGCCAAGGCGCGCGGATATAAGGACGGCAGATTCTCGTTCAACGTCAAAGGCGGCCGCTGCGAAGCGTGCCAGGGCGACGGCACTAACCTGATCGAGATGCACTTTCTGCCCGACGTGTACGTAACCTGCGACGTCTGCAAAGGCAAACGCTACAACCGTGAAACGCTGGAAGTCAAATACAAAGGAAAGACCATTTACGACGTGCTCGAAATGACCGTTGACGAGGGCGTGGAATTCTTCTCGGTCTATCGCTCCATTTCGAGAAAACTCAAGACGCTTCAGGACGTCGGACTCGGATATATCAAGATCGGGCAGCCGTCCAACACCCTTTCGGGCGGCGAGGCGCAGCGCGTCAAGCTTGCCGCCGAACTGTCCCGCGTCGCGACCGGCAGAACGCTGTACGTGCTGGACGAGCCGACGACCGGTCTGCACGCGTTCGACGTGGATCAGCTCCGCGCCGTTCTGCAGCGGTTGGTCGATGCCGGCAATACGGTCGTGGTCATCGAACACAATCTCGACCTCATCAAAACCGCCGATTACCTGATCGACATGGGCCCCGAGGGCGGGGACAACGGCGGACGGGTGCTGGTCTGCGGAACGCCCGAGGAAGTCGCGGCGTGCGAAGAAAGCTATACCGGACACTATCTGAAGGAGATGCTGAAAAAATGAAAGACGACAGATATGCGGAACTTCTGAAAAACGTGGAGAAGCCCGGCAGATATACGGGCGGAGAGTGGAACAGCGACGAAAAAGATCCCGCCGACGTGGATACGCGGCTGTGCTTCTGCTTCCCGGACAGTTACGAGATCGGTATGTCCAACCTCGGAATGCGGATCCTCATCGACTGCTTCAACAAAACGAAGGGTGTGTTCTGCGAGCGCAGTTACGCGCCGTGGCCGGATATGGAAGCGCAGTTGAAAGAAAAGAACGTGCCGCTGTTCGCGCTCGAATCGGGCGATCCGCTCGGAAAATTCGATCTGCTGCTGTTCACGCTGCAATACGAACTTTGCTACACGAACGTGCTGAATATGCTTTCCCTTGCCGGAATTCCGATGGAAAGCCGGGAGCGAGACGAAGAATACCCGCTGATCGTCGCGGGAGGGCCCTGCGCTTATAACCCCGAGCCGCTCGCCGACTTCGTGGACGTTTTCTCGATCGGAGAGGGCGAAGAAGCGCTCGTCGAACTCGTGGAACTCTATCGCAAATGCAGGAAAGAGGGCGTACCGCGGGAAGAATTCCTCTATCGCGTCGCGACCGAGCTGGAGGGCTTTTACGTCCCGAAATTCTATGACGTTTCCTACAACGACGACGGGACGTTACCCTCTTTCGAGCCGAACCGCGACGGCGTTCCGAAAACGGTGCGCAAACGCATCATCGAAGACCTCGACACCGTGAATTTCCCCGAAAAATCGCCGCTTCCGTATCTGGACGTGGTACACGACCGCGTGATGCTGGAAGTAACGCGCGGCTGCATTCGCGGATGTCGGTTCTGTCAGGCGGGCATGATCTATCGCCCGTACCGCGACAAATCGCCGGAGAATCTGGATGCCTGCGCGCAGGCGTCGATCCGGAACACCGGATATTCCGAAATTTCGCTGACCTCTTTGAGCATCAGCGATTATCCGCGCCTGCCCGAACTGATGGACAAGCTGCTCGCCTGGACGGACGAGAAACAGGTCAGCTTGTCTTTGCCCTCCCAGCGCATCGACGCGTTCTACGAGGAACTGATGCAAAAAGTCATGTCCGTGCGCAAGAGCGGGCTGACCTTTGCGCCCGAAGCGGGTACGCAGCGGCTCCGCGACGTCATCAACAAGAACATTACGGAAGACGAGATCATGACGGCATGCGGCAAGGCGTTCGACGGCGGCCGCAACTCGCTCAAACTGTACTTTATGAACGGTCTGCCGACCGAGACCGACGAGGATATCGTCGGCATCGCAAACCTTGCGCAGAGCATCGTGGATCTGTATTACTCCAAAAAGCGCGGCGGGAAATCCGTCGGCGTAACGGTGTCCGTGTCCTGTTTCGTGCCGAAGCCGTTTACGCCGTTCCAATGGGAAAAGCAGGACGATTTTGAGGAACTCGAACGCAAACAAAAGTTGCTGCGCGATTCGATCCGCACCCGCAAGATCGACTATAAATATCACGACGCGCGCGTGTCGCGTCTGGAAGTCATTTTCGCGAAAGGCGACCGCCGCCTCGGCAAAGCGCTTGCCGAGGGCGTGAAACAGGGACGCCGTTTCGACGCGTGGGACGAATATTTCGACTACGACGCATGGATGGAACTGTTCGCGTCGCTGGGCATCGATCCGGCGTTCTACGCGAACCGCGAAATGAGCGAGGATGAACTGCTGCCGTGGGATTTCATCGACATCGGCGTTACCAAAGCGTTTCTGAAAAACGAGCGGCATCGCTCGCGGGAAGAACAGACCACGCCGGACTGCCGTACGAAATGCTCCGGCTGCGGCGCGCTGACACTCTGCAAGGGCAAATGCTCCTGCACGGAAGGGAGGAACTGAGCGATGATCTACGTATTCGCGACCTTTGAAAAGACCGGGAATTTACGGTATATCTCTCACCTTGATCTGCAGCGCGCGTTTACCCGTCTGCTGCTGCGCAGCGGGTTGCCCGTGGTGTTTTCCGAGGGCTTCAACCCGCACCCGAAGCTGACCTTTGCCCAGCCGCTTTCCATTTTTCAGGAGAGTGTCTGCGAGATCGCGGAATTCCG
>JAGHTH010000116.1 GCA_018065365.1 Candidatus Coliplasma caballi | reverse complement strand
CAAAATGAACTCGTACAAAAGATCGCCGCCCTTTTGGTCAAAAATGACTTTTTCGGCACGGATCCGGAAAAAGCCGCTTTTTATCAAAAATACTTTGCATTGGCGTGGGAAGCAGCAAAAGTATAACGGTTGACCGCGGCAAGCAAATTTATGGATTACGAAATTCACTTTCCGAATCGGACGCTTCTATGGCGTCTTTTTCTTTTTCCGCTATTGCGTTTTGCGGATTTTTATGGTACAATAAATTCAAGAAGAAAAAAAGGAGATCAAAATGAAACGAATTCTTTGTCTGATGTTATGCGGAATGGTACTGCTCGGCTTAGCGGCGTGCGGAGAGGCGGAAGCGCCGGCGGAGAGCAGTGCGTCCGCGGAACGTTCCGAAGCGGCTGTCGAAAGCGGCGCGGAAAGCGGTGAAGCGTCTGCGGAAAGTGAAGCGTCCGCGGAAAGTTCCGAGGAGCCGGTGGCAGAGGATCCGATAAATATTTTGTTCTTGGGCAACAGTTTTACTTACTACAACGACCTGCCTGCCGTTTTTGATTCGATCTGCAAGAGTGCGGGGAAGAACGTAAACGTTGACAGCGTAACGGTCGGATCGGCGCGGCTGGATTGGTTTGTAACGTCGTCGGAGGCGGTCTGCAAGACGCTGAACGACAAATTGAGCAAGCAGACCTTTGACTACGTGTTCCTGCAGGAGCACTCCACCCGTCCCTACAAGGAGTACGCGCGGTTTTCGCGCGGGGCGGTCGCGGTCTTAGAGAAGATCCGCAAGAGCAGCCCGGACTGCAAGCCGATCCTGTACGAAACGTGGGGGTTCCACGACGAGAATTCCTCGCTGACAGAGCAGGGGATGACGTCGAAAGAGCAGGAATTGCTGCTGATCGACGCGTACGAAAAGTTGGGCGGAGAAATGGGCGCGGAGATCAGTTACGCGGGCGTTTCGTTCTACCGCGTCTATAAAGAAACTTCTGCCGATCCCTACGGAAACGACCTCAAGCACCCGTCGTACGCCGGGACTTACACGGCGGCGCTGACGCATTTCTATATGCTGTTCCCCGACGCGAAGCAGGACGACGTGCAGTTTGACGGCGAGGTCGATGCCGAAACGGCAAAGGCGATCCGCGCGATCTGCTACGAGGTCGCCCACGCGGAAGACAAGAAAGCGGAATTGGAAGCGAAAGCGTAAAGATCGGAATGACGGCTTGCGACGGAGGGTACGACGGAATGAAAAAAGCGATTTGCTTTCTGCTGGCGGTGCTGACCGTCGCGGGAACATTTTGGTCGGGAGGGATCATTATGGCGAAAGCGGCTTCCTACGGGACGGACGATCTGCAGGGGATCGACGTTTCGATCATTCAGAACAAAGAGCATCGCGCCTATGTGAACGCGATGTTGAAATTATACCTGTCCGACATGAGCGACGGCAGGGTGCGTTCGGCGTTGGAGCGCGGAAAGAGCGCGATCTTCTTCTTTGACGGCGCGAGCGACAACACGGTCGGCGGGCAGTACGCGAATTACGTCGTGTATCATCTGACGGCGGTGTGCGTGGTGGTCAAATTGGTAAACGGCGTGCCGACGGTCGTGTTCATGGACGACTGTTCCTCGACGATCCCGGACAATCCGCGCAAGCCGGAATTGAACGAAGGAACGCCGGTGCCGACCGTTACGGACGGCATTTACCCGGTGGTTTCCTGCAATCATCACGATTCGTTTGCCGCCTTGCACGTCAAGTGCTACGAACACGGCGGCGCTCTGCGCTGCACGCAGAACGGAAGCTACATCGATTGCAGTTACGGGATCAATATTCACGCACGCGGCGCCAACAGCGTTTACGCGACGTCGCAAAGTTCGACGGGGTGCCTGCTGGTCGGAAAAACGCCCGCGACTTCGTCAAAATACAACGAATTCATGAAAGTCGTTACGGGCATCGACAACGCGATGAACAATAAATTTTCCACGGTCGCCGAGGATATGGGCGTCGTGGTCGTGGATCATCAGCTGTTTAAGGAGCAGATCATGTCGATCTACGGCGCGGATTCCAACCACACCGCCGCGCAGATCGCGGCGCTCTTGACGGCAAACAGCGAGAGGACGAAAGCCAAGCTTGAACTGTTTTCGAAAGACCACGAGCATTCGTTCTCGGAGCCGATCACGGAAGCGGCGCACCCGCACCGCACCTATCGCGTCTGCGCCTGCGGAGCGGTGGAGTTTCTGGACGAGGGTGCGTTCCGGGAAGATTGTGAGATCTGTGTGAACGTTCCGACGGACGCGCGGTTTGAAGAGGTGCTGCCGTTCGTCTGCAACCTGTATATCAAGGAGACGGCGCAGACCTTTCTGGACGCGGCGATGACCAAGCCGGGAAAGCAGATGAGCCCGGGACGCGAGTATTCCGTGATCGCCGTCTATGCGACCGGTGCCTGCAAAATGACCGCCGAGGGCGTGCAGGGCGCGTTCTACGTTCCAGTTTCCGACGTGCTGTTCGGCGATCTGCCGGAAAGATTCACGGCGATGAAAGCGGAAAAGGACATCACGACCTACAAAACGCCCACCGGCGAGGAGTACGGTTACGTCGGGGCGGGAGATACGTTTTACGTTCTGAACACGAGCGGTACGCGCACGCAGGTGCTGTATCCCGTTTCGGCGGGCTACAAGCTCGGTTGGGTGAGCGACGCGGCGATCCCGTACACGCGTTATACCGTGAAATTTGACGCAAACGGCGGAGAGAAAGCCCCCGCTCCGCAGCAGAAAAAGAAAGGCAGAACGCTCGTCCTTTCCGACCGCGTTCCCACGCGTGAGGGATATACGTTCGCCGGGTGGAGCACCCGTAAGGACGGAACGGGAACATCGTTTTTGCCGGGCGGGGAATACGAAAAGGACATGAACGCGACGCTGTACGCGGTTTGGGAAGAAACCAGTCCCGAAAGCAGCGCCGAAGAACTGCCGGAAGAACATAAAAGCGTTCTGCCGTGGGTGATCGGCGGGGCGGCGCTGGCCGTCGCGGCGTGTGCGGCGATCGTAGTTTTGCGGAAGCGCAGGAAATAAAGGAGAGACCGAAGATGAAACGATATTTGCGAAAAATTGCTTTGCTGCTGGCGCTTTTGACGTTCGCGGCGGTCGTTTGTTCCGCCTGCGGCGGCAACGGCACGGAAAGTTCCGGGGAAAGCGCGGAAAGCCGTTCGGAAAGCGAACGGTCGGCTGACGGAGAAAGCAAAGCCGAAAGCGGCGGCGAGAGCGCCGGGGAAAGTACCGGAGAAAGCACCGATGAAAGCACCGGCGAAAGCGAAGAACCGGGCGAAGACAGTTCGGAAGCCGGATCAAAAGCCCCCGACGAATCTTCGGAAAGCGGAGACAGTTCGGAAGACCCGGACGATCCCGACGAGCCGGAAGAGCCGGACGATCCCGTGATCGAAGCGTACCCCGTTTCGACCGGCTGCTCCTATACATCCACGGGAACGGTCGGGGAGAACTATCCCGATATGAACGGCGCGGAACTGACCGACGGTCTGCACGCGCCGGAGACCTGCGGCTTCTACGAGGGCCGTTTGGTCGGGTATTCGTCGGACGCGGTCGTAACGATCGACCTCGGCAAAGTTTATACGACGGTACATCGGTTTGAAGTGGGCTACCTCTGCACCTACGACGCGGGCATCGGGCCGATCGGATCGGTCGCGGTGGAATATTCCGAGGACGGCAAGCAGTGGAAAGCGGCGGGGAACTGTACGATCCCGGCGTTTACCGATTATCAGATGTTGACGGCGTATCTGGAAACGAACGAGATGCTTTCCTGCCGATATGTACGCTTCAATTTGAAAAAATCGAAATTCTGGCAATTCCTGGATGAGATCAGCGTGATCGCGGACGTGGAACGCGGCGGCGCGGGAACTTCGTGGGGCAGCATCGTGAAAGCCGCCTACAAGACCGACACCGCAAAGGACGACGCCAAAGCGGCGGCGCTGAAAAGCGTTACGAGCGGCAAACCCGAGCGCGAATGGAATCACATCGACATTGCGAAAGGCGCGTCGTACAGTTTGACGCGTTCTACGGTCAACGGTTATCCCAACACGGACGCGAAACTGACCGACGGTCTGACCGGCGTTTCGCCGGACGAAGGGCGTTTCGTGGGGTTGGACGGACAGACGCCCGGCGGGATCACGGTCATGTTCCCGCAGGTCGAAACGGACGTCAGCGGATTTACTTTGCACGCGTTCCATTCTGCCTCGATGGATATGCTGCTTCCGCCCTGCGTAACCGTTCTGGTGTCCGAAAACGGAGAAAAATGGACCGAGGTCGGCAGAATGTACGCGCCGATGATCACGGGAGAACTGTTTACGTTCTCGTTGGAACTTCCCGTTACGGTCAAGGCGAAGTACGTCCGATTCACGCTTTCCGGCACGGATTGCCGGGCGATCCTGGTGGACGAGGTCGCGGTGTACGCTTACCGCGATGAAGAAGTGCTGGATTCGTTCTATCCTGCCGTGAAATTCCTGAAGGTCAGCAACGAGTACTGGCCGTCTTCCGAAAAGGATTACGCCGAGGTGCAGAATCTGATCCGCGGGAAAAAGCAGCAGATCCGCACGTTCCACGATATGTCGGTCTCCGCGGACGGAAACAATACCGCGGTAACGTCCGGCATCATGACCGACGGTTTGTACGCGACGGGGAACAACATCCACAACGGGCAGTTCTTCAAATTCAACGGCTGCACCGGCAGAGAGGTGTATTACGACCTCGGCAAGATCTCGACGGTGCAATCGGTTACGGCGGGCTTTACGCATCTGCCGGATTGGGGCGTTTATGCGCCGGGCGTGGTCGAGATCGCGCTGTCGATGGACGGAAAGACCTGGTACAAGGCGGGAGAGATCAAAACATCGCCGAAAGGACAGGGCATCGTCCGCTCTACGCTGACGCTGAAAACGGCGGTCGCGGCGCGGTTCGTTTGCTTCTCGTTCCAGGTCAGCCCGTGGGTCGGTATTGCCGAGTTGGAGAACAACGGGACCAAAAAGGTGGCTTCCGGCGTGAAGACCGCCGACAAGGCGGGACTTTCCAAAATGGCGGTCGGCGTGGAAGGCCCCGGGGAAGATTGGGCAGGCCCGTCTTCCGATCTGCTCGGCGGCGTACACGATATTTTCTTGGTCTATCACAAGCACAACGCGGCGCGTACCTACGACGATCTGATCACCGAGGTCGCGTACGTTGACGAGAACGGAAAGATCAAGGACACCATGTTCGACGGCTTTTTGTTCCTGATGTCCGGCGGTTTCCCGTCCGGGTTGGGCGGCGGTACCGGCGGCGTGCTGAATTACAACAAGTCCGATATGGAGTGGCTGATCGAAACGCTGTTCAAAAAAGGGCAGAACGTGGCGGCGCTGGACGACACGGTCGCGAAAGTCAAAGCCGAGTTGGGACTTCCCGACAGCTACAAGGTCAAATATTTCGTTTCGCTGTATTACCCGAGTTGCGACAATTTCGGGGATATTGACGGAGACGGCAAGAGCGAAAACCTGAAAACGATCGACGGCAAGACCAAGGTGCTGAAGTGGTGGATCAAACAGTTTGAGGCCGAGCGCAAGAAGCATGCGTTCAAGAACGTGGAGTTTGCGGGCTACTACTGGTACAATGAATCGCTGTCGAGCGAGCAGATCCCGATGACCAAGGCGTGCGCGGATCTGATCCATTCGTACGGCAGCCAATTCTTCTGGATCCCGTATTTCAGCGCGGGCGGAGTTGCGGAATGGCAGAAATACGGGTTTGATATCGCGTGCCTGCAGCCCAACTACGCGTTCAATCTGGAGGTCCCGGACGGTCGTGTCCGTCAGGCAGCGAACCTGGCGCGTTCCTACGGAATGTGTCTGGAAATCGAGATGTCCGAGGGATCGGCTTCCGACGAGCGTTACCGGCTGAAATACTACGAATACCTCAAACAGGGCGCGAAGATGGGGTACATGACCGAAGCGACGCATATGTATTACATGGGAATGTACATTCATCAGATCGCAAATTCCAAAAACCCCGCGGTGCGACAGATTTACGATTACACCTATCAGTTCATCAAGGGAACGTTGAAGATCAGCCCGAAAGCGATTGCCGATAAGTCGTTCTCGTTCGGGAAGAACAAAGTTTCCACGGGAACGCTGATGGAAAATCAGAACGGGCGGGTCATCTTTAAGCTGATCGAATCGCCCAAGCACGGAACGGTTACCATTCAGAGCGACGGGACGTTTGCGTATTTCCCGAACGCCGATTATACCGGGACGGACGAATTCCTGTTTGCGTACGCGGAAAACCTCGATTTCTCGGAGCCGTGTAAGGTGAAGATCACGGTAAAATGAAAATGCTGTTTTTGAATCAAACAAAAGGCATATTAACATAAAAGCAAGGAGAGATTTTATGATGACATACGACAAACTGCTGGATGATTTCAAAAACGGAAGCCCGAATATTGACGAAACGGCTTTCTATTTCAAAGGCGATCCGAAAAAAACGGAGCATTACATTGGATATTCGCCCGAATTTGATTTTCCGTATTGGATCGGATTGTGCGACGTTCCGGACGGATGCGAATTCAAAACCGCAGAAGAACTGTTTGAAGCGCCCGTATTTGACGGAAAGTCAATCAAAGAACGGTGGGAAGAAATTGAAATTTTTCAGATCAGCGGGATAGCCATTGAAGAATGGCATAAAATGAATCAAAATCTATCATAAGGGATCACAAAAAACGGAGAGAAGCCGAGGTTGGTTTCTCTCCGTTTATTTTTTTATATCATAAGTTCTTTTTGAAAAGGGTGCGGGAAAGACTTTTTCTGCGAAAGAAAAAGTTTTTCCCGCATAAACCCTATATACTGCTTAACCCCGATGTTCGCTCGGGACGACGCCGCGGGCGGAAGTTCTGCCCTCGGGTTTGATGTCGCCGGCTTTGGTCAGCGCGATCTTGGTCAGCAGCGGGCCGACGAGTTCGAGGATCATAACGGAGAACAGCACGATGTTTCGGATCAAGGTGCCGTCCTCGCCGAGCACGAAGACCTGCAAAGACATTCCGAGCGCGACGCCTGCCTGCGGAAGCAGCGTGATGCCGAGGTATTTGACGACGTTCGGCTCGCAGTGCATCACTTTGGCAAACGAAGCCGCGCCGAAGCATTTTCCGATCGCTCTTACGGCAAGGAACAGCACACCGATCAGCACGATCGACAGGTCGGAGAACACGAACAGGTTGAGTTCCGCGCCGGACAGCATGAAGAACAGTACGAACAGCGGCGTCGTCCAACCGTCGATACGTTCCATCAGTTCTTTGGAGAATTCGCAGACGTTGACGAACACGGTGCCGAGCATCATGCAGACCAGCAGCGACGAGAAGCCGATTTTGAACGATCCGAACGTGAATTCGAGCTTGGAAAGCGCCACGCCCAAAAAGACGACGGCGATCGAGATCGACATACGCTTGGAACGCGAATGAAAGTATTTCTCGAGAAAGTTGAGGAATAACCCCAAAAGCGCGCCGAGTACGAGCGAGAGAACGATCTCGACGATGGGGTTGACGATGATCGAAATGACGTCCACGGTGCCGTCTTTGATCGCGCGGGAGATTCCGAGCGACACGGCGAAGAGTACCAAGCCAACCGCGTCGTCCAAAGCGACGATCGGCAGAAGCAGATCGACCAGCGGGCCTTTCGCCTTGTACTGACGGACGACCATCAGCGTTGCGGCGGGCGCCGTTGCGGCTGCGATCGCTCCGAGCGTGATCGCGGCGGGGAGGGAAAGTTTGTCGGGCATTGCAAAGTGTAAAAGGATCAGCGCGATATCGACGACGATCGTGGTAACCACTGCCTGCGCGATGCCGATGACCGTGGCGGCTTTGCCGTTCTTTTTGAGCTCGGAGAGACGAAATTCATCGCCGATCGCGAACGCGATAAAGCCCAGCGCGCAGTCCGAGATGATCGAAATGGCGGAGAGTTGTTCCGCACTTACAAAGCCGAGCCCGTCGATGCCCAACAGTCCGAGGCAACAGGGGCCGACGAGGATGCCGGCGATGAGGTACGCCGTTACCGCGGGGAGAGAAACGAGTTTGGCAAGCCGCGACAGCAACAGCGCCGCGATCATACCGATTGAAATGGAAAGAAGATTGGTGATGATGATACTTCCGAAATAAAAGTGTATTTTTTGCGTCCGGCGGTCAGCCGAACAGTTGGTCGCACCACGAAGCGATCTTGCGGAACGGCTCGTCCCGTGCGGTGTCCGTGATGTCGATCGAAGTCAGAATGACGAGCAGATAGGGGTGTTCTCCATAGACGATCGCGACGTCGTGGTAGGTCGGGGCGTCGTCGGGAGAGAGCGCGCCGTATTTGTGGAAGACGGGCTTGCCTTTCAGTGCGTAGGGGATCTGCATCGCGTAGGAGGTGTGGCAGCCGGCGTTTTGCAGGAAGCGGGCGTTCTCACCGGTGTACCGGGCAACGTCGAACAGCAAGGCGGCAATCTGCGGCGCCGTGAAATAGCCGTAGCCGTTCACGGACGGGCGGTAGGTCGAGCCGAGGGCTTTCAGGTAGTCGGTATAGCGGTCGGTTTGGAAACGCTCGATCAGCATTTTGTACGCCGTGTTGTCGGAATGTCGGATCGTGGCGTTCATCAGTTCGCGCAGGGAATAGGTGCTGCCCGGCGGATCGGCGTACAGGATGCCAGACCCCGTCGAAATGTGGCGCGATTGCATCGTCAGGCGTTCGCTTGGATCAATTTCGCCGGCGTCCGCGAGCGTGCAGAGGTATTTGACGAACGGGAGTTTGGCGACGCTCGCCGTCCGGAATACGTATTCGCAGCCGACCGCGAGCAGATGATCGAGAGAAAGGTCGCAGCAGATCACGCCGTAGTCCGACGCGCGCAGATAGTCCGTCAGCTCCGCGAGGGCGGTTTTTTGCGATGCGGAGAGGGACGACACGTCAAAATCGTGGTAGAGGTCGTTCCCGCGTAAAGACGAAAGCAGGGCAAAGCGCTCGTCGTCGTTTCGGGGGATCGCGCGGCGCTTTGCGAGGTCGTAGGTGCCGAGAATGTGCGCTTTGAGCAGTTGGTAGTCGAACGCGTCGGTCTTGCCGCTGCCGTCCAGGTCGCCGTCAAGGGCTTCCGGGAAGGTGCCGAGGATATGCGCTTTGAGTAATTGGTAATCGAACGCGTCGATCCTGCCGCTGCCGTCCAGATCGCCCGGCAGGGTGTTCCCCGCGGACACGGAAAGCGGAGCCGGCAGGCAGAGCGCGGCAAGCAGACAGAGCGCGGAAAGCAGGCAGAGCAGCCGTTTGCCGCCCGTCAGCCGATTCATCGTTTGGCGCCCTTTGCGCCCTTTGCGCCGCCGAAGCCGCTGCCCATTGCGAACACGTTGGTGTCGAACGTGTAGGTGATGCTCTGCTGCTTACGCGCGCGGTCGAGCGCCGTCTGCACCAAGCGGTCGAGCAGGGCTTTGTATTTCAGTCCTTTCGGCTCCCAGAGGTAGAACGAAAGGGAGCCGGGGATGGTGTTGATCTCGTTGAGATAGACTTTGTCTTCGTCGCAGTCGATCATAAAGTCGATGCGCGACACGCCCGAGCAGCCGAGCGTCAGAAACGCGTTCACGGCGAGCGTGCGGATGGCTTCGGTGCGGTCTTCGGGCAGTTCTGCGGGGATCTTGCGCTTTAAGGACGCCATGCCGGAAGATTTTCCGTCCTTGCCGCCGTCCATGTATTTGTCCTTATAGGAGAGGATCTCGTCCTGCATGACGGGCTCCTCCAGCACCGACGCTTCGGCGCCGTTCTCATCGCCGACCACCGAGCAGTTGATCTCGCGCAGATGCGTGATCGCGCGTTCGATCAGTACGGTGTCCGCGAACGAAAAGGCGGTGTCCAGCGCGTTTTCCAGCGAAGCGCGGTCGTGCGCTTTGGAAATGCCGACGGACGAGCCGAGGTTGACCGGTTTGACAATCACGGGGTAGCCGATCTTCGTTTCGATCTCGGCAAGCATCGTTTCGGGGTGGTTGTAGTCCTTTGCGGCGTAGCGCAGGGCGGGCAGAACGGGGAAGCCCGCGTCTTTTAAGATCGTTTTCATCACGAACTTGTCCATACCGACGGCGGACGCAAGCACGTCGCAGCCGACGAAGGGCAGATTCAGCGTTTTCAAAAAGCCCTGCAAAGCGCCGTCTTCGACGTTGGTGCCGTGTACGATCGGGAACGCGACGTCGATCTCGGACACGGTGTTCGAGCCGAATTTTTTGGCGGGAAGCCGATCCAAACGCGTCTTTCCGTTTTCGGACACGAAGGTTACGCGCGTCGCTTCGGTCAGCAGTTTCGCGATGTCGCGGTATTTCTCGATGTCGCGGAGCGCGTTTCCCGTGTAAAAATCGTTCTGTTTGGTCATGTAAACGGGGATGATCTCGTATTTTTCGGTGTCGAGGGAGTTCATCGCCTGCAACGCCGAAATGACGGAGATCTCGTGTTCGACGCTTTTTCCGCCGAACAGGACGGCAAGTTTGATTTTCATATAGGGAGTCCTTTCGTTCGTTGGGAGTGAAAAATCAATAGTTATCGGGCAAATCGTTTTCCAATAAGACGATCTTGGGTTTTTCCGCTTTCAAGGCGCGGACGGCGGAGAGGGCGTCCTGCAGGGTGTGGACGACGTGGATCTTCGACTCCGCAAACCCGCCGTCTGTCAAACCGGCGCGGATCGGTACCGCCTGCGCTTCGCCGACCAAATAAACTTCGTCGCAGACCTCGCTTGCCTGTCTGCCGAATTCGCGGTTGCATCTCTCCATATCGTCTCCCAATTCCACCATGCCGGGCGTTACGAGGATCCGGCAGCAGTCGAACATGGAAAGCGTCGTCAGCGCCGCTTTGCAGCCGGCGGGGTTGGAGTTATAGGCGTCGTCGATGTAGGTGATGTCGCCGGGCAGCAACTGCATTCTGTGCGGAACGGCTTCGAGTTTCCGTACCGCAGGCGCCAGCAATTCGGGCGAAATGCCGAACGTCAAGCAGACCGCGAGCGCGCCCGTAACGTTCAGCACGCTGTGGGTGCCGATCAGTTTCATACGGAACGGATAGCAGCCGCCGTCTTTGGCGTGCAGGACGAACGAGGTGCCGTTTGGCGTGAGCGAAACGTCGGACGCGTAGTAGTCGCAGTCGTCGGTCGTTCCGTAAGTGATGTACGGGCGGTCGAGCGAGGGCAGGTGCGCGCGGATCGGCTCGCTGTCGGCGTTCAGAAAGAGCAGTCCGTCCGCGGGAAGCGCGTCGGCAAGTTCGAATTTGGTTTTTAAGATGTTTTCGGGGGTGTGGAACGTTTCGAGGTGCTGGTTTCCGACCGCCGTGATGAGTCCGCAGCGCGGATGCACCAGATCGCAGAGTTCCTTGATGTCGCCGACGCGGCGGGCGCCCATTTCGCAGACGAAAATGCGGTGGGTGGCTTTGAGGCGTTCGCGCACCGTGCGGACGACACCCATGGGGGTATTGTAACTTTCGGGCGTGATCAGCGTGTCGTATTTTGCCGAAAGCAGTTGACCGAGATAGGTTTTGACGCTCGTTTTGCCGTACGAGCCCGTGATGCCGAACACGACAAGGTCCGGGCAGGCGCGCAGTTTTTTGACGGCGTCGTTCACGTACCATTGCCGGATCGCCTTTTCGATCGGGGCGCAAAGCAGGTTCGTAAACAGCAGAAACAGCGGCGAGAACGCCGGAGCCAGCGCGGGCAGCAGGTAACGCAGAGCGCCGCTGCAGAAATATCCCGCGACGGCAAGCAGCAGGAACAGCAGTGCGTTTGCGGCGGCGAGCCGTTTTGCACGAGCAGTCCAGACCAGCGGTTTTTTCGCCTTGCGCGGCAGCAGCGTGAGAATGGCGAGCGCGGTCCAGACGGTACACACGATCTGCGCCCACAGCGCGTTTACGCAGGCAAAGGGGACGGCAAGCAGGGCGGGAAGCAGGCAGAGCAGGCGCTCCGGGTGCGTTTTCATCCAGCGAAGCTGCGTGTCGGTTTTGTAGGAATTCAGCTGAAAAACGTGTAAGAAGCGGCGGATGCCGTTCCACGCCGCGAGCGCGGAAAACAGAAGAAACAGAATGTAAAGCACCATCGTTCAAATCTCCAGAAAACTGCGGAAAGCGGCGTCGCACAGAGCGGGACGTTCCAAAAACGAGAAGTGTCCGGCGCCCTCGCAGCGCACCAAACCGGCATCGACCAACTCTTTTTCCATGCGGAGCGCGTCCGAGAGCGGCGTCGCGGTGTCAGCCGTTCCCCAGATCAGCAGCGTCGGGGGTTGGATGTGCGGGAACAGCGGCGACAGGTCTTCGTTGACCGCTTTCGAGAGCGTGGCTTTCATGACCGGGCTCGCGTTTGCGTAATCGGAAGAGCCCCTGCCGGAACGGAATTCTTCCAGCGCGTGCGGGAACAGTTTCCGCACGGGCTTCCACGAAAGCACCGTTTTGCCGAGCTTGTAGGTGTAAACCTTGCGGTAATAGCCGAGCGTGCGTTTCGGCTTGACGCCCGCCGCGTCGAATAAGACGATTTTGGAGATCGCAAACGGCAGTCCTTTTCGCGAAGCGAGTTTGAAGATCACTCTGCCGCCGAACGAATGCCCGACGAGGATGACTTCCTTTGCGCCGTTTAAGGCGATCAGTTCGCACACGAGGTCGGCGTATTCGTCCACGCTCCACGGTGCAGGCGGCTCGTCGCTGGCACCAAACCCGGGCAGGTCGGGTGAGAGCGCGGGGTATTTTTCGACCGCGGTGTCCAACAGCGCGCCGAAGATCTTTCCCTCACATCCCCAGCCGTGCAGAAACACGACGAGCGGAAGGTCGGAAGCCGTACCGCGCGTTTCCGCGTGGATATGCAGTTGTCGGATCGTTGTTTCCATAGAATCTCTCCTTGCCGTAGCAGGATATGCGTTTCAGCGGACGCGGGTGCCGTTCTTGTAGGCAGACACCAATTTTTCGCCCTCGTAAACGAGTTTGAGGGAGAAGAACGGCTCTTCCGGTCGGTCAGCAGTTCCAAAAACAGTTTGTCGCCCTCCCACATCGGCAGTTCGTACAGTTTCTCTTTTTCGATCCACGCGAGTTCGCCCTCGTCGCATTCTTTCATTTTGCCGGAGAACGCCGTAACCGAAAACAGATGCATATATTCCGTCCATTCGGGCGAAACGAAAGTTACGATGCCGCGGTAGCGCCACGCGGTCGCGGTCATGCCGGTCTCCTCGGTGAATTCGCGCAGCATACAGTCTTCCGGGCTTTCGCCGGACTCGAATTTTCCGCCGATGCCGATCCATTTGTCGCGGTTGACGTCGTGTTCTTTTTTGACGCGATGCAGCATCAGATATTTGCCGTCCTTTTCGGGATAGCAGAGGGTGGTTTGAAGCATGGCAGAGGCCTTTCATTGCGCCCGGAACGAAGCATCCCGGGCATTATGTAAACCGATGCGGAGAAATTTTTTACTGCGGCCGGTGGTTGTGGTGGCGTTTGCCTTTGCCGGCTTCCATAACTTCTTCGGAGATACCGACGTTCTTGAGGGCTTCCGCCTGCAAGGTGTAGAGTTTGTAATAAACGCCTTTCTGCTCCATCAGTTCGGAAGCGGTGCCGCGCTCGACGAGTTTTCCGTCGGAGATCGAGATCAGAAAATCGGCGTCGCGCAAGGTCGAAAGGCGGTGCGCGATCATAATGGTGGTGCGGTCGCGGGACAGCACCTCGAGCGCTTCCTGGATGCCGCGCTCGGTCTGGGTGTCCATCGCGGAGGTCGCCTCGTCGAGAATCAGGATGCGCGGATCTTTCAAGAGCGCACGGGCGATCGAAACGCGCTGGCGTTCGCCGCCGGAAAGTTGTCTCGCGCCCTGTCCGATGCGCGTTTGGTATCCGTCGGGGAGCGCGACGATGAAATCGTGCGCGTGCGCCGCTTTGGAAGCCGCGATCACGTCGGAAAGCGTCGCGTCGGGACGGGCGTAGCGGATGTTATCGAGAATGGTGCCGTTGAACAGGTACGTTTCCTGCGAAACGATCGCGATGTTCCGGCGCAGGCAGGCAAAGGAAAGTTTTTTGACGTCGATGCCGTCGATCAGCACCTGTCCGTCGTCGGGATCGTACAGCCGCGTGATCAGATTGACCAGCGTGGACTTTCCGGCGCCGGTCTGCCCGACGATGCCCAGCGTTTCGCCCGCTTCGACGCGGAACGAAATGTCTTTGAGGACTTTGCGGTTTTCGACGTAGGAGAACGACACGTTTTTGAATTCGACTTCGCCGCGGAGATCCTTGTCGATCGGATCGGGATCCTCGGGGACTTCCACCTTGGCGTCCTTGATGTCAAACAGGCGTTTCAAGGCGTTGAGGCATTCGCTCCACCAGTTCGTAACGTCGGCGAGCATTTCGATCGGGGAATAAACCAGCGAGAAATACGCCGTAAAGGTCATCAAGTCGCCGTAACTCATTTCGCCTTTCATAACGTGCGAGCCGCCGACGAACCACACGACGTAAACGCCGATCTTCAAAAAGAAACCGAGGAACGGATAGATGCGCGCCGAGGTAAATTCGAGCTCGCGGCTTGCTTCCGCGGAAGCGCGGGAACGCGCCCCGAAGCGCGCCACCTCGGAGTCCTCGCGGGAGAACGCCTTGACGACGCGGATGCCGTTGATGACGTCGGACACGAGGGAGTTAAAGGAAGCACGGCGCGACCAGTTGCGCGCGTGCAGTTTTTCAAACAGGCGGGAGATCAGCCGGAACGACACGAAGAACAGAGGGATCGTCAGAAACGTCATCAGCGTCAGTTCGACGTTGAGTCCGAACATGACGACCAGCAGCGCGACCAGCTGGATCATCTGCGAGACCAGCGAAACGAAGCCGTCGCAGAAAAAGCCGTAGATCGTGGAGGAGTCGCTGTTGATCTGCGTCATCAGCGAGCCGGTCTGGCGGTTTGTGAAGAACGGTAAAGACAGTCTTCCGAGCGAGGAGAAAATGTCGGCTTTCAGATCGTAGGTTACGTCGGCGGAGACTTTCGCGTTGACCGCGCCCGTGATTAAATTAATGAGCAGGGAAAGCAATCGCGTGGCGGCGATGACCAGCACCAATAAGCCAATTTTGCCGTAGAATCTTCCGTTCGGGTCCAGCACGTCGGAATACAGGACGGCGTTGCTGATGAACGGGATGACGAGCGAAAGTCCGACGCTCAACAGCATCGTCAGAAAGACGAGCGCCATAAAGCGTTTGTAGCGTAAGAACATTTTGCCCATGCGCGCGGCGAGCCCGGTCTTTTCGAGGCAGTTCGGGCAGTAGCGCCGTCCTTTGTCGGGGTAGCGGCGGCCGCATTTCGGGCAGGTTTTCTGATCGTGGGCCTCGCCTTCCAGCGTGCGCGGATCGATCTTGCCCGTATTTTTCAGTTCGGTTACGGCGGCGCAGAACACCGTTGCGTCGTGCGCGTAGGTCGAGGTGAAGCCGAACAGCTGCACGTCCTCGCCGTCTGCTTTGCAGACCGCTCTGCCGGAGGAAATCAGCAGTTCGACCGAGGGATCTTCCATGATGGAGAGCGGCGTTGCCGTAAAGCGCATCGGCTCGTAACGGACGGAGCGCGTCTTTTTGCCAAGCAGGGTATGACCGACCTCAAGACCGAGCAGTCCCTCGGCGCAGTAAACCGCGTCTTTGGTCAGCACGGCGTAGCAATCGGA
>JAGHTH010000097.1 GCA_018065365.1 Candidatus Coliplasma caballi | reverse complement strand
CGGTCATGTCAATCAAAATTGCCGTGCTGTACAGAAAAGATGCAGCAGAGCCGAGCGCAACCAACGTATCCATGTTCGGCGCCCGGTGTAAAACGGCTTTCGTGCCGCTTACAAAGAATCTTTGATTGATGCAGAGAACGATCGCGGCAAGTAAAAACTGAATCCATCCGATCGTGAGCGGACGGTCATTCAAAACGGTGGGGACAGGGAAGTCCCACATGGTATATCCCATGGAAAACCACATTAAAATCAGAAGAAAGAACGCGGATACGCACAGGCGTATGACCAGTGATTTCGTTTCCGTGTTTTCGAGAGCGCTTTCGTCGGCAGACGGTTTGTTTTCCGGCGCCGCGCCGTATCCGGCTTCCGAAACGGCACGCACGATGCTTTCCGGGCTTGCCGTACCTTCGACGGACATGGAGTTGGTCAGAAGACTGACCGAACAAGCCGTTACGCCGTCCACTTTTGAAACCGCTTTTTCCACTCTTGCGCTGCAGGCGGCACACGTCATGCCGGTAACGCGGTATTGCATCGTCGCTTCGCGCTCCTTTCGCTTTTTCTGTTTTTATTATACCCGAATCGTAACAAAAGTCAAGCAATCCGGAAATTCTTTTTTTGCCGCATTCGGATAAGGAAAGACGGCATCCGCCATACAGCAGATACCGTCTTTTCAGACTAAAGTGGGATGTAACGAACGGTTGTGTCAGTTCGTGCTTTTCTCCATATCAATGCGTTCCATCAAGAGATCAATGGCGTTCTGATAGGTTCCTTCGTTCGCGGCAAGTTTGGAAACGTGGTTGTTCGCGTTGCCGCCCAGCAGAATGTCGGTGTAGAAGGAAAGCATAGAGCCGAAGTTGAAGACCGCGCCCATATCAAACGTACGGTTGCGGAAGATCAGATCGAGCATTTCTTCGGATTCCGTATCTTCAAAACGTTTGTTTTTCAAAGTAACGTCGTAGAATTCCGGCGTAACCATTTCTTTTCCGTAGTATGCGAGCGCTTCCATAGCGTAGCAGGTCGCGTCGAGTTTGGAAACGTTGGTAATCGGAATTGCGAGCGCGGAGCACCAGTAAACCGTAACGGTAGAGGTGTAAGCATCCTGGTTGGAATCGTACAGAGGCATCGGAAGAATACCGTAATGGATGTTTGCCGTACGGAGAATCGGGTTCGAAACGGAGCCGATTTTGTTAGGCATAAACAACCCCTTGCCGTTTGCAAAGATCTGAAGCAGGATGTTGTATCTCTGGGAATCGGGGCATTTCTCGGCGATTCCGGCAACGGAAGTATCCATCATGATGTTGTAGATTTTGTCGAACGCTTTGATGTTGCTTTCTTCGCCGATCGTAATACGGATCTCATTTCCGTCGTTTTTGGTCAGCGTCTGTTCGCAGCCCGCGACCATGGTGTAGGAGTCGTAGGTCTGCGAAACGAGACCGAACGTGTCGGCGGTATCGGAAGCGAAATTCAAAGCGGCGCCGGTGGTATTGATGGTCGCTTTTTTCGCCATGGCATACATGTTGTCAAGCGTCCAGAGTTTTTGATCGACCATTTCGTACAGCGAATCAACGCCGTATTCTTCGGTGATCTTGCTGTCCGTCGCGATGTCTTTGTTGAAGAAGAAGCACCAGGTGGATTCATCGTCCGTGACGAGCGCGTCGCCGGTCGCAAAATAGATGCTGCCCTTCAGGGAAAGATCGCGGGCGATCGACTGATCCCAGTAAGGAGCGTCGAGGTGCAGGTAGCCGTTCTCGATCGAGTTCAGTTCATAGAACAGACCGTCAACACCGAGAGGGGCAAGGTAATAGATCGCCGCACAATAGATCTGGTATTCGTCCAAACCGGTCTCGATGTTTTCGCGAGCGACGTCCACGACGTTTTTCTGGCTCTCCGCATATTCCTGGACGAGCGAGATCCCGTATTCCTGTTCAATGAACTGCGCACGGTTGTAAGCGGCGTCATTGACGGATTCGGTAACAATTTCCGTCGGGGCGATTTCACATTTGAGATAGTCGGTGTTCTGGTCGGTCAGGACCTTGATGACCTCTCCGCCGAAATTACGGGCTTCCAACGGGAACTGATCTTCGGACGTCTCCGAAACTTCCGCGGAAGGCGTTTCGGAAGAAGTGTTTTCATCTCCGCAGGACGCGAAAGCGATCAGCGAAAGGGCAAGGACCAGAAACAGACAGAGAAAACGATAAGTCTTTTTCATTTCGATTATCCTTTCTTATATTTTTTCACATTTTATCACATTTTCTTATGTTTGTCAAGAAAGCAAATCAAAAACGTATTGCGTAAACCGCCCGGTTATCCAGTTCTTTTTCGGAATCAAGCAGAAATCACAAAAGAAAAATGCTATTTTTTTCATTTTTTGTCAAAAATGGTCTTGCAGAATGGAAACAGATATGGTAAAATACTAAAGATAATGAATACGATTCTCAAGAAGATACGGATGACAAAGGAGAGTACGAACTTGGTACGTTCAGATTTAAGAAACATCGCAATCATTGCGCACGTTGACCACGGCAAAACGACCCTTGTTGACGAAATGCTCAAGCAGGGCGGTATTTACCGTGAAAACCAGGTAACCGAAGATCGTGTCATGGACTCCAATACGCTGGAGCGTGAGCGTGGAATTACCATTCTTGCAAAGAATACCGCCATTCACTACAAAGACGTTAAAATTAACGTCGTCGATACTCCCGGGCATGCTGATTTCGGCGGACAAGTCGAACCCATACTGAAGATGGTCAACGGCGTTATTCTGCTCGTTGCCGCTGCGGAAGGTCAGATGCCGCACACACGATTCGTATTGAAT
>JAGHTH010000213.1 GCA_018065365.1 Candidatus Coliplasma caballi | reverse complement strand
TATATATTTTTCCTGCTCAATCTTTAGGGGCAATCCCCTAACACCCCACAGGACTGGGGAAGAATCATAAGAAATGAAAAACTTCCTTATCAACCTGTGGCAAAGCCCGGCAGCAATTTTTTTATTTTCCTCCAAACAGTTTTTTCAAAATCGGTTTGAAAATTCCGCGCGCTTTGAATACGTAGATCCTCATTTCCGAAAAAGCACCGATCCTTTCCTCATTTGGCAAACAGCACCACGCCCGCACCGACGAGAATTCCCGCCTCAATGCAGGCAAGGGCAAACGACGGGAGAATCATACAGAGCAGAATGCCCGCTCCGAACGCCAGCGCGGACAATCCCACGATCCTGAACGGACAGCACACCGAAAAACCACATCCTTCCGCTTTCAGCATATTCATAATGCGGCACACGCGTGCATAGAATAGAACAAAAAAACGGAAAGGAACTTTTTTATGATGACGACACCGACGATCAGCGGTCTGCGCCTGCCGCACCGTCTGACAGACACCGTTCTGGACAAAGAAACCGAATACGACGGCAACCTCCCCGATTATTGCCCCGACGTAATCCGACTGATCCGCGTGGACTGCACGCCTTACGTGGACGGATGCGAAATTTCCCCGACAGGCGACCGCGTTTCGATCAGCGGCCGCGTTCTGTACGACATCCTGTACGAGTCCGACCGCAAGCGCAAACTGCGCTATTGCAGTTTCGTGCAGGACTTCACGCACACCGCCGACCTGCCGAAAAACGACCTGGAATCGCTGAAAGGCGAATGCAGCTCCGTATGCAGCAAAATTACCTGCAAAATGCTTTCGCCGCGGCATCTTTCCCTGCACGCGCGGCTGGAACTGCACGTCGTCGTGAACGGCGAGCAGACCGTTCCGATGCTTTCGACCGGTCAGACCGAAGGCGTGTTTTTCAAAGAAACGCGATTTACTTACGACGCGCCCGCGAAAACCGCCTCGGCGGAGCAGAAATTCGACGAAACGCTTTCGCTGCTGCAGGGCGAAAAGAACATCGGCGAAGTGGTTTTCGGATCGGTCGCTTTGCAGCCGCCGCAGGTCAGCGTTGCAAGCGGCAGCGCCACGGCAAAGAGCAACGCCGTCGTCAAACTGCTTTACGAAGCGGAAGACAACGCCGGCGAATACTGTATGTCGGTCAAAAACGTGCCGGTCAGCGTTACGGTCGAATCCGACGCGATCGGCGAAACTTCCCACACCTCGCTTTCGCTCGCCGTCGCGGCACAGAACGTTTCGGCGGATCTCGATCAATACGGTGAGAACCGCATCATCAAAGCGGAATTCACGGTCGCCGCGACCGCCGTTTCCGTTGAAAACAAAACCGCGGAAACCGCCGAAGACCTCTTTTCTTCCGTATGCGAAGAAATTCCGGAACGCACCCGCATCGTCGTGCCGGAGTTGGCGGAAGTCCTCGACCGCAGTTTTACGGTCGATCTGAAAATTGATCCCGACGAGCCGCCGTTCTCCGCCATTTACGATTCGACCGTGCGGACGACACGCGTACACGCCGATCTCGTGGAAGGCGGTGTCGCGATCGAGGGGATCCTCACGCTCTCCGTTCTGGGAGAAAGCGGCGACGGCATCCAGCACCGCGATTACGTTGAGAATTTCAACCAATTTGTTCCGACGGAATTGCCCGCGCACGCGAGCGGCGTCATGGTCGAGATCACACCCTTTGAGGTACTTCCGTCTCTGCATTCCG
>JAGHTH010000197.1 GCA_018065365.1 Candidatus Coliplasma caballi | reverse complement strand
ATATAACATTATACAAAATGCAAATTTTGTATAATACAATAGGGGCACAAAAAGCCGAAAAACCCGCTGTATAGGCATTTTGCAGGTCGGCGGCGGATTTTCGGCGTTTTTTAGGTTTGATTGTTTTGGACTGATCGAGCGTCTATTTCTCTGCGTTTGCGTTCAACAGTTTTACAAGATCGTACACGCTGCGCAGTTTGTAGATTTCCAAACCACAATGATTCTCCAATCGTTCAGCGTTTCTGTACGGTACCGCGGCTTTCTTAAACCCGAGCCGTGCTGCCTGCTGCAATCTTTGCTCCAATACGCTGACCGTACGAACTTCGCCTGCCAGTCCGATTTCTCCGAGTACGATCAGATCATCCGGCACCGGCGTGTCTTTATAGGTGGAAATCAACGCCATTGCGCACGCTGCGTCGCAAGCGGATTCTTCAAGCTTGATTCCGCCGGCTACGTTGATATAAACGTCCTGCGTGGAAAATTTGAAACCGAGACGTTTCTCCAAAACCGCAAGCAGAATCGACATTCTGTTGTAGTCAAAACCGCTTGCCATACGGCGCGGCGACGGATAAGACGTATTGAGTGCAAGCGTCTGGATCTCGGTTACAAGCGGTCTCGTGCCTTCCATAACGGCTACGGCGCAATTGCCGGGAACTTCCTTCGTGCGTTGTGCCAGAATCTATTCCGATGGCTTTTCGATCTCCTCAAGGCCTTCGGCGGACATGGCAAACATTCCGATTTCATTGGTGGATCCGTAACGGTTCTTGACGGCACGGATCACACGATAAGTATTCTGTTTTTCACCCTCAAAATACAGAACCGCATCGACCATATGTTCGAGAACTTTCGGACCTGCGATCGCTCCGTCTTTGTTGACGTGTCCGACGATCAGGATCGAAATACGGTCTTCTTTGGCCTTGGCAATCAGCTGCAAAGTGGCCTGTTTGACCTGCGTGATCGTACCCGGAGACGACGGATAATTTTCATCAAATAACGTCTGAATCGAGTCAATAATCACAACGTCCGGCTGTACCGCGTTGATTTCGGGAATGATCTTATTGACGCTCGTTTCCGACAGCAGCAATAAATTTTCGGTATCTACCCCGACGCGAACTGCACGCAATTTGATCTGTTCCAGCGATTCCTCGCCTGTAACATACAGCAATTTTGCGTTTTTACCCACATTTTGACATATTTGGAGCAATAAGGTCGATTTTCCGATTCCGGGCTCGCCCGAAATCAGTACCACGGAGCCCTGCACGAGTCCGCCGCCGAGTACACGGTCAAATTCTCCGAGACCGGTCAGAAAACGAATGTCGTTCTGAAAGGTTACGTCTTTCATTTTGAGTGCTTTGGAGTGTTCTGCTACGGCATCGCGGTCAAAAGCGTTTCTGCGGGCTTTGACAGCCGCAGGAGCCGGCTCAACCTGTTGCTCCTCCATGGAGTTCCATGCACCGCACTCCGGGCATTTCCCAAACCATTTCGCCGTTACGCCGCCGCATTGGTTGCAGATATAATTCGTCTTCATGATTCAAGTCCTCGATATAATTCGTAATTCCGAGACAGAGTACAAATGCAAGTCTGTTCTGATACGATTCATCACATAGATTTTTTGCTTCTTCCGGATTGGAAAGAAATCCGCATTCGACGAGTACGGATGTGTGCGGGTTGTTTTTCAAAAGAAAGATCTCCGAGTCCGGTTTGGCGACTCTGGAATTATCCGGCAGTAATATTTTGGAAGTCTGCTGAATCTGTTCCGCAAGGAGTTTGCCGTTTTCATTCGCTTGAGAATAGAACGTCTGCAATCCCTTGCAGGACGCCGCCGGGAAACTGTTCATGTGAATACTCACAAACAGAGCATCCGGATCACTTTTGGCAATTTGCAGCCGGTTATAGAGGTCATAGTATTTCTTCTGATTCTCTTCCCCGCTGTTGTACAGCATCCGATCAGACGTTCTCGTCATGACAACGCGAACGCCGGAAACGCTAAGCATCCCGGAAAGTTTTTGCGCAATCACGAGGTTCAGATCTTTTTCTTTGATCCCCTCCCATGACGTTCCGGGGTCTTCCCCGCCGTGTCCGGCGTCAATAATGACCGTGATCCGTTTCTCCTGCACAGCGTCAACGGGTGTGGCATTGCTCTCATTTTCCAAAAACGTCTGATACCCGACCGATGTGATCATAGACGCAACGCAATAAAACAAGATGACGATGACAGTCAAAGCCACCATGACGACCAAAGCGATCTTGGGCTCTCTGAAATTGAGCGGCTTCATATTTTCGACCATTCCTTTCCGAAAAGAAGAATGCGGCGAGGTCAGATACCTCTCTCAAAAATATGAAAGCAGCAAGCGCAAATATGCAGGGAGAACTTATTTGTTCCAGTTCTTTCTGTCGGGAGACACTTTGATCTTCGCTTTGATGCCGAAGAAAGAACGCAGCGGCTTGTCAACCGAACCGAGACGGTAGCCAAGCGTACTGAAAACCAAAACGGGAATCGTATAGAACAGGCAGCAAACCCACCCCATGCACTGCGAAAACAGCGAGGATGCGTTTAAAATCGTCCGCGTCAGCAAACTATGCAAAAGCATATACGAACCGTGGATCGCGTAATAAATCAATTTGACGACCGTAGAGCCGTCGTCTGCATGACAAAGCTGCAAAACAAGCCCGATCAAAGAAAGCAATATCGTCGGAAGGTACCCGAAAAGTGCAATTTTCAAACCTGTCCAGACGGAAGGACGAACGGCGTCTTTCGGTTTGCAGAAAATATTTTCGCCGAACATAAACAGCATATCGTACTGCAGAAAACATAGGATTCCGATGCAGAAAACCGCGCCGATGATCGTAACGGGCAGTATGTCCAAAGCGATCAATGCAAGGCCGACGCTGATACCGAGGACGGACATGACGATCTGGTTCGTCCAGAACCGGATCACGAGAGAAGCGTAATTCTCCCAGAATTGTTTGAGTTTATTCATTGGCTTTTCTTCTTTCTGAAATGGTACACCAGAATGCCGGCACAAACAGCAAGCACACCCGAGCCAGACGCGATGAGGATCTTTATAAGCTTATTCGTGTCAAATGGCTTCTCCTCTATAACCGTAACATCGTCTTCCAAATACGGTACGGCAGAACTTTCTTCTTCCGAAGAAGCAACAGGTTCGATCTTTTTATTATTGAAAGAAAGCGTCGCCGGTTCCAGATTCACGCGAACAAGGGAGCTTCCCTCATACGTGGACCAATATCCTGACGCAAAATCAAACTGATATTCGTCTTCCTCTTTCAAGACCTTGAAAACCGCGTCGCAATACAGAACGTTGTCCTCTTTGACAAGATATTGCGCAAGAAGATTCATGACCGTAAAATAGATTTGCGGTATCGGATTCCCCTGCTCGTCAACCTGTATTTTCGTCCAGTCTTCCGCGTACTGTTTGTCAAACGCCCATCCGTCCGGATGATTTGCCATAACGGAAACGAGTTCCAACTCCGTTTCGTCATAGTTGATGTGTGCTTCAATCATGGCGGCTCCTCTGGTATCCTGAAGACCGTTCAGAGAAAAACGCACCGTGATCGTATTTTCTTCTTCGTTTTCTCCGATTTTGGTCGCATCGATCCTGACATCATCGTATCCGACCGCAGAGACAACGGCGGGACAAAACATCAGAACCGCAAGGACCGCGCAGAGAAGGCAGAGCAATTTCAAACGCATATATGCACCTATATTCAAACTTTGTTATTTCGATTTTTTCTTTTTGGAAACCAATACAAGCCCGGTAGCAACTCCGCCGACTGCAACGGCAGATCCGGCAATGATCGCGACGAGTGCGCCGGTAGAAAGTCCGTCCGTCTTATCTTCGGAAACGTGTCTTTCCGGAGGCGTCATAGACATTTCGATCGTTCCGGGAACAATCTCATACGTTTTGAAATCATCGCGTCCTTTTTCTTCCTGGTAGAAAAACGAAACCCAGTATCCTTCTTTCAAGTTGAACGAAAGTTCTTCTACGTCTTTTTTTAACTTGAAGTCAACGTCCAGGAAAAGAACGCCGTCGTCTTTGATAAGGCAATCGAGCCGGGCGTTCATGACCGTGAAATTGATGGAAACGCCTCCGGCACTGCCATCCTCGTTCTCTTTCGTGTCAAGGCCACACCAATCTTCCGCAATTTCGTTTTCAAAATCCCAACCATCCGGATGATTCGCTTTACAGGAAACGTATTCCAGCGTATCCGTATCAAAACCGATGTGGCATTCCGTCATGACGGCACCGGCGGTCTCGTAAAGACCGTCCAATTCAAAACGAACCGTGATCGTCTCCCCTTGTTTCAGTTCCCCTTTCACAAGGTAAGCCACAAACATTCCGGGGTACCACGCGGATACCGTGCAAACGCAAAGACCGCAAAGCAGGCCAAGAAGCAAAACGGCGGAAACAACTCTTTTCATCATCGATACCTCATTTCGTTTCGGTTGGTTCTTTATCAAGATCTTCAATGGACTTGGTAACGGTATGCGGGATCGGCTTCCAACCGACCTTTTTGAACAGAGCAACAACACCGATCGGCACGTAAGTTGCCATATAGATCGGAAACGTAAAGATCGACCAAATCTTTCTGCCGCGAGAGCATCCGCTGATGTTCCCGCCCTCTGTCAACATAGTCAAGAAGCCCATTAAGAACATCAATATGTAGAACAAAACAGCCATAACGGCAACATTCGTTACGATGCGGATCAAACCGTTTCCTTCGGGATACATGATCCAATAGATCAAATCGGTCAGCGAACACAGAAGCGTAACACAGAAACCGAGAATGCCGGGCAGAATGGTGATCAGCATATCATAGCAGGCAAAACTGCCTTTCAGGATGCCGGCAAACAGTTTTCCGGCGTATTTCCCGAACACCTGGTAAAAACCCTTTGCCCAACGCAAACGCTGATTCCACGACTGTGAGAACTTTTCCGGTTGCTCATCGTACAAAACGGCGTCTCCGCAATACCCGATTTTCCCGCCGTTCACGATCGTGTTGACAGAAAACTCCATGTCCTCGGTCAGCAGATGGAACGGCCAGCCGCCGTTCTTATCAATCAACTGTTTCGAAACACAAAAGCCGGTACCGGAAATGGCGCAGCTCGTACCAAGCTGCATTCGAGCGTTATTCAGGTATTTCGCTTCGCGTAAAAACCATAGAGAATACCCGGCAGAGATCCAGTTCGTACCGTAATTCTTGGAGTTGCGGTAGGATGTCAGCGCGAGATACCCGCGATTGAGTCCTTTGTTCATTTCGCTTACGAAATTGCGATCCACAAGGTTGTCCGCGTCAAAAACGATATACGCGTCGCAATCGTCATTCTGTTCCCGAAGTTCCGCAAATAAATAGTCGAGCGCGTATCCTTTGCCGATCTTGACGGGATCGTTCCGTTCCAGAACGTAAGCGCCTTTTTCACGGCAGACGTCGGCGGTGCGGTCGGTACAGTTGTCGGCGACAACGATCATACGAATCAGTTCGGAGGGATAATTCTGTTTCTTGACACTGTCCAGAAGCTGACCGATGACCTGCTCTTCGTTTCGGGCAGATACGATCACGCCAAACTTGTGTTGCTTGTCGGAAAGGAGCGGCTTCTGCTTTTCTTTCGCAAGCAGAACGTAAAACGTATAGAAAAACTGATATAGGAATAAAAGCGAAAAGAGTCCTGTCAAACAGAGCTCAATAATCGTCGTAATCTCTCTTGCCTGTTGTATCATAGTGAATGGTTCCTCGCAGTCATTGATAAAAAGACATTTTGATCCACACTATTTATGAATTATACCATTCTTCATACAAAAAGTCAATCGTTTTTTGAAAAATGCCTGTGCAGGATCACAAAACGGTTGCGTGAATAATCAATGAGTCCCTCTTTTTTCATCGAAGAAAGTTCTCTTGAAAGTGCGCTTCTGTCGCAGTACAGAAATGCGGCAAGCGCATTACGGTCAAGCGGGATCGCAAAAGCGTCGCTCCCTGCCTGTTTACTCATGTCCGAAAGATACGAAACGATCTTTTCACGCAAAGAAGCACGCGTCAGGTAACGGACACGTTTTTGCAGCGTGAAAAAGCGTTCAACCAAGGAGTCAAAAAGCGTTTGCAACAGAATTTTGGCATCCGCGCTGTCTGTGTAAAGAAGCGCTTCATAGGGAAAACTGATGATAGCGCAGTCTTCGTCCGCGATCACCGAAACCGGACTTTTTTGTTCTTCGGAAAGTGCGAGCACGTAACCGAAAAAATCCCCTGCTTCCAAAACGGCGTAGTCCTCTTCCCTGCCTTCCGCATCCGTTCTGCTTGCATGAGCGCGTCCGGAGTAAATGAAGAAAACGCTTTTTTGCAATTCGCCTTGAAAAATAACGGTTTCTCCGGCTTTATACAGCGACTCTTTCCCGCCGACAGAAAGAAGCAGTGTTTTTGTCTGACCAAGATCCGAAATTTGTGTCTTCATATCGTTTCGTTGCGTGCGCAACATCCTTTCGAGAGAAATTATACTATAATGAAACCGAAAAATCAAGAGTAAGGATGATCTATTATGAAAAAACTGATCTCAATTTTTTGTTTACTGGCGATTCTGTGCGCTGTACTTGCAGGTTGTGGCCGCGAAGATGAACCGTCCGCCAAGATGACTGCAAACATTCTGACGATTTCCGGCCCGACCGGAATGGGAATGGCGCAAATGATGCAGGCGAATGCCGACGGAACAACCAAGGTGGACTATTCGTTTCGCGTTACCGCAAATCCGAGCGACATTCTGACGGCGATCGTCAGCGGCGAAACGGATATTGCCGCTTGTCCGATCAATCTCGCTTCGACGATCTGGAACAAGACAAACGGGCAGATCCAAATGCTCGCGGTCAATACGCTCGGCGTTCTGTATATCGTAACGAACGGCGAAGAAATCTCCTCGTTCGAAGATCTTGACGGAAAGACCGTTGTCGCGTCCGGCGAGGGCGCGATCCCGGATTACGCGATGCGTTTCCTTTGCGGCTATTATAACGTCAAGCCCGACATTCAATTTGTCGATACGTTTGCAAACGCCTCCGCAATGCTTGCCTCGGGAGAAGTACAGATCGCGCTGCTTGCAGAACCCAGCGTTTCTTCCGCTCTGATCAAAAACCCCGAGTTGAAAATCGCTCTTGACATTGAAGAGATTTGGAGTAAAATTAAAAGAGAAGACGGATCGGCAGTTTCTGGGCTGGTACAAGGTTGCGTGATCGTTCGTAAGGAATTTGCGGACGCGCATCCGGATACGGTCAAGGAGTTTTTGAAAGAATACCAAGCATCCGTTCAGTTTGTTACCAAACCCGAAAACGCGGATCAGGCGGCATTGTACTGCGAAACGTTTGAGATCCTGCCGAAAGCCGCAATCGCCAAAAAGGCACTTCCCAATTCCAACATCGTTTTCATTACGGGCGATGAAATGAAAAAGTGCGTTTCGGAAGAATTGCAGCACTTCTATGATTTTTCTCCTACTTCCGTTGGCGGTAAATTGCCCGAAGGAGCATTCTACTATGGAGCAAAGGATTAAAAAAACGCTTATAAAAGCAGCTGTAACCGTCTGTGTCGCGGCGTTCTGGATCGCGGTTTGGACGCTCTGTTTCTATCTTGTCAATAAGCCGCTGCACCTGCCGTCTCCGCTCGGTGTATTCTACGCGCTGTGTGATTTGTTCGGCGAGTGGAGTTTCTGGACGACGGTCGGAGAGTCCCTATTGCGTATCTTCGGTGGCTTTGTCATCGGAACGATTCTCGGGATCCTGTTTGCCGCCGCCATGCACTACCTGAAAGCCGCGGACGTTCTGTTCAGGCCGTTGATCGTGATGATCCGCACCATTCCGGTCGTTTCGTTTATCATGCTGCTGTGGCTGGTCTTTTTCCGTTACAAAGGAATGATGCCCGTAACCGTTTCCGCTTTGATGGTCTTCCCGATCGTCTGGCAAGGTGTTTCCGACGGGTATCGACTGATCG
>JAGHTH010000177.1 GCA_018065365.1 Candidatus Coliplasma caballi | reverse complement strand
CGAACAGGATGAACTGATCGGAGAGTTTGTCCTTCTCGCCGACTGCGCCGCCGGAGGTGTTGGCGGTAACGGAAACGACCTCGCCCTTCAGCGTTCCGCCGACCATCAGTTCGGTGTGATCGAGCTTCTTGCAGAGGACTTCATAACCCTTGACGTACTCGGAAGTATCGCAGACTCTGCCGCAGGAGGTGTCGTAGTAGTAGAAACCGTCTTTCCACTGTGCCGCACCTTTTTCGTTGGTGCCGGAGGTCTTGTTGATGTAGTACAGACCGGGGACCGACTTTCCGTTGATCTGCAGATCGTAAGACAGCGCGCTGTCCACGACGTTCATGCTGCCGTCGGTGCCGAACGCAACGACGGAGCCGTAAAAGCCGGCATGCGCGGACGCGATCTTACCGTCGGAGATCAGATCGCCGACCAACGTTCCGTAAGTGCCGTAGCCCTCGCCGCCCATTGAGAAGAACGAGCCGTTGATGACGCCGACGACGTCATAGCCGTATTTCTCGACCGCGATGCGGTACTGCTCCGCACAGTTCGCGGAGGTTCCGGAATAACCGGAGAATGCCATCGGGATCAGCCCGTCGTTGGGATTAAAGGTCATCGAGACGGCATCGACGGTAACAAGGTTGTTGTTCTCGACTCTTTCGCCGCTGGTGATCTTGTACTTCTGATACTTTGCGCCGTCAATCGTACCTTCGGAACCGACTTTTTCGAGCTTGTACTCGGGTGCGACTGCCGCGTTCGCGATGACCGTTCCGCAAAGGGACAGGATCATCAGAACGCAAAGGGCAAAACTGAAAATTCTGCGTTTCATAAATGTTCTCCTTTGTTGTTTTCTTTTTTTGCAGTTATATTATACACTTTTTCTTTCTGTCTGTCAAGAAAAACGGCAAAGAAAGATTTACCCAAAAATGATACGAAAATTTGTGAAAATCGTTAAATACTCTTCATAATTTGACGGTATAATGAAAACGAAAGAAAATGAATTGCCCGAGGGGTATTGCCATGAAATTACGCGAAACCGTCGCACGCTTCCTGTACGGAAGAAACGGGCCGGATAAACTGTATTCCGTCTGTCTGATCGCTTCCATCATTCTCATGTTCGTGAATCTGTTTGTCAAAAACGTCGTGCTGGAGATCATTTCATTCCTGCTGCTCAGCTACGCGATCTTCCGTCTGCTCTCCAGAAACGTCTATAAACGGCAGGAAGAAAACCGGAAGTTTCTGCGGCTCTGCACGCGGGTGCGGAATTGGTTTTCCACGACGAAATCTCGTCTGACCGACCGCAGCCACGCCTATCGGAAATGCCCGAACTGCAAAAGCCAGCTCCGGCTTCCGCGTAAGAAGGGAAAACATACCGTCCGCTGTCCCCGTTGCAGTGCAACGTTTGACGTCAAGATATGAGTATTATCTTTAATTTGCAAGCAAACGGATGATTTTTATTTCGAAAAACCGTTGACAAACAACGGTTTTTTTGGTATGATATGAAGATGGAATTCTAAAAGAGGTTTCCCATAGCAAACAGGATCCCGACAAACCGCCGAAAAGCGTTTGGAGAGAGCCGGAAAGGAGCCAGAAGCCATGCGTGAAGAAACTTTGTTCGACGAAGTCGTCCTGAAGCACTCCCCCGTTCTTGCCGTTGACGGCGAAGCACTCGCGGGGATGATCCGGTCTGCCGCAAACGCGCTTTGCAAGCAGAAAGACCTGATCAACCAGCTCAACGTATATCCCGTTCCGGACGGCGACACAGGCAGCAACATGAGTATGACCATGACGCCCGCAAAAGAACTCTCCGGCCGGTCCGGCTCCGTTTCGGATTGTGCCGAGAAAGCGGCGGGAATGTTTTTACGCGCCGCGAGAGGAAACTCCGGCGTCATTCTGTCGCTGTTCTTCCGCGGCATCGCGAAAGGGCTCAAAGGGAAACAGGTCGCAACGGCAGGCGATCTCCGCGAGGCGTTTGCCTGCGGCACCAAAGAAGCGTACAAAGCGGCACAGTATCCGAGAGAAGGCACGATCCTGACCGTGATGCGTGTCAGCACGAGTGAAAAGCCGGAGACCGACGATATTCTTTCCCTGTTTGCGACGATGCATCGCGTCGCCGCCGAAACGCTGGAGAAAACCCCCGAAATGCTCCCTGTTCTCAAACAGGCGGGCGTGGTCGATACGGGCGGGCGCGGATTTCTGGAAATTCTGGGCGGAATGCTCGCGTACCTCAAGGGCGAGCCCGTCGAGTACGTTCCCGACGCGGAAGCGGAAGAAGGAACGGCAGCCGATTTTGCCTCTTTCGACACCGAAAGCATCGAAAACCCCTATTGCACCGAATGCATCATCACGAAACGGGATGACTGCACTTCCGCCGACGTCGAAAAATTGCGCCGCTTCATTCTGGACGCGGGCGATTCCGCGGTGTTTGCGGACGATACCGAAATCATCAAGATCCACGTTCACGTCAAAGATCCCGGAAAGGTGCTTTCCGAAGCGCTGCTTTACGGATCGCTTTACACCGTGAAAGTGGAAAATATGAGGAACCAGCATACGAGTCTGGTCAATAAGGAAGCCGAAAAGATAGCGTCCGCGCCGCAAGTCGCTGCTCCGACCGAGAAATACGGATTCGTTGCGGTCGTCATGGGCGACGGCATCCGCGATCTGTTCCGCGATTTCGGCGTGAACACGTTCGTGGAGGGCGGGCAAACGATGAATCCCTCGACCGAACAGCTCGTGCAGGCGGTCCTTTCGACACCGGCGAAAACGGTGTTCCTGTTCCCCAACAACGGCAATATCTGCCTCGTTGCCAATCAGGTCGCGGGGTTGGTCAATGACCGCAAGGTTTGCGTGATCCCGTCGGTCAGCGTTCCGCAGGGCATTTCCGCGCTGATGCAGTTCGACGAATCGGCAAGCGCCGACGACAACTGCCGGAACATGATTGCCGCGATGTCCAACGTCAAAACGCTGGATATGACCTACGCCGCCCACAGTTCCACCGTCAACGGCGAAAAGGTGGAGCGCGGGCAGATCCTCGGACTCGTCAATCACAAAGTGCGCTACGTTGCGGACGATCGTCTGGAATGCATCGACAAAATGTTGGAGCAGATGCAGGGCGCAAGTTATATTACCGTTCTGTACGGCTGCGACGTGGAACCCGTGGAAGCAAACGAGATCGTAACGCATCTGCAGGAGAAATTGCCGGATGCCGAAGTCGCGATGCTGTCCGGCGGTCAGCCGCTCTACTACTATATCATTTCGGTCGAATAAGTTTTTACGGGGACTGTTGCATTCAGCGCAGAGCAAAAAACGCTTTCTGCATCTGAATACGGCAGTCCCTTTTTTATCCGTTTGCACTTGTTTTTTCGCGAAAAAAGTGCTATAATAATGCAATTCATCATTCCAGAGGTATTTCAATGAACGCACTTCCGATTCAGAATACGGCAGTCGGGATCGACATCGGCTCCACCACGGCAAAGATCGTCGTGGCGGAAAACGGAAAGATCCTGTTTTCAAAATATGAGCGGCATTTTTCAAGAGTCAGAGCCAAAACGGTCGAGCTTCTGGAAGAAGTCAAGCCGCTGCTGAACGGCAAGTCGTTTTCGCTCGCGATCTCGGGATCTGCCGGTATGGGTATGGCGGATTGCGCCGGACTTCCCTTCGTGCAGGAAGTGTTTGCGACCGCCGAAACGGTCAAGGCGTTGGAGCCGGACACCGACGCGGTCATCGAACTCGGCGGTGAGGACGCGAAGATCATCTTTTTCGACGGCGGGCTGGACGAACGTATGAACGGCTCGTGTGCCGGCGGAACAGGCGCGTTCATTGACCAGATGGCGACGCTTTTGGATCTTTCGGTCGAGGAAATGGACCGTGTCAGTTTGGAACACACCCGTCTGTACCCCATCGCTTCGAGGTGCGGCGTGTTCGCGAAGACCGATATTCAGCCGCTCCTGAATCAAGGCGCAAAAAAAGCCGACGTCGCGGCAAGCATCTTTCAGGCGGTGGTCAATCAAACGATCGCGGGGCTTGCGCAAGGGCATCGCATCGCCGGAAAAGTGCTGTTTCTTGGCGGCCCTCTGTACTATTGCCACGGGCTGCGCGAACGCTTTGCCGAAACGCTGAAACTCGACGAACAGCACGCGATTTTCCCCGATTACGCGCTGTACGCCGTTTCGATCGGCGCGGCACTCTATGCGGACGGGCAGAAAAAAACGTTTTCCTACGAAGACGTTCATGATAAACTTGTCAAATCCGTTTCGGGCGCGGAACACATTTCGCATTGTGCGCCGCTGTTTGCGTCCGAAGATGAATACAAAACGTTCTCGGAGCGGCACGCTTCGGCGACCGCAACGTTCCGGGATCCCGAAACTTACGAAGGGGGCGCGTATCTCGGCATCGACTGCGGCTCCACGACCACCAAACTCGTTTTGCTTTCCGAACAGAACGAGATCCTGTATTCGTATTACAGTTCCAACAAGGGCAATCCCGTGTCTGTCATCAAAGAGCAGTTGGAGCAGATCTATTCCCTGCTTCAAAACCGCCCGATCGTGATCCGCGGCTCCGCGGTTACGGGGTACGGCGAGGATCTGATCCGCAGCGCGTTCCATACCGACGCGGGACTGGTCGAAACGATGGCGCATTACGCGGCAGCAAGACATTTCAATCCCGACGTGGACTTTATCCTTGACATCGGCGGGCAGGACATCAAGTGTTTCAAGATCCGCTCGCACGCGATCGACAGCATTATTCTGAACGAAGCGTGTTCTTCGGGGTGTGGCTCGTTTATCGAGACCTTTGCGAAGTCGATGGGCTATGACGTCGAAACCTTTTCCAAAAAAGGATTGTTCGCTCCCTCCCCCGTGGAACTCGGGACGCGCTGCACCGTCTTTATGAATTCTTCCGTCAAGCAGGCACAGAAAGAGGGCGCGACCGTCGAGGACATTTCGGCGGGGCTTTCGATCAGCGTGGTCAGAAACGCGATCTACAAAGTCATCCGCGCGGGGAGCGCCGACGAACTCGGCAAAGAGATCGTCGTGCAGGGCGGAACGTTCCTAAACGACGCCGTGCTGCGTTCGTTTGAGAAAGAACTCGGCAGAAACGTCATCCGTCCGCAAATTGCGCCCCTGATGGGCGCGTTCGGTGCCGCGCTGCACGCGAAATCGCTGAAAAAAGAACGGTCTTCCCTGTTAACGCCGGAGGAACTTGCTTCGTTTTCGCACAAAGCGACCGCGTTGACCTGCGGCGGCTGCGGCAACCATTGCCATTTGACCGTCAATACCTTCGCAAACGGCGAAAAATACATTTCGGGAAATCAATGCGACAAAGGCGCGGGCATCCGAAACACCGGAGAGCCGCTCCCCAACCTGTATGAATTCAAGCGCGGGCTGCTTTCTTCCCTGCCGAAAACCGAGGGGAAACGAAAGATCGGGCTTCCGCTCTGCCTCGGAATGTACGAACTTTTGCCGTTCTGGCACGCCGTGTTCGCTTCTCTGGGCTTTGAGGTCGCCGTATCGCCTTTTTCCACAAGGGATACCTATTCGCTCGGGCAATACTCCATTCCGTCGGACACCGCCTGCTATCCCGCCAAAATCATGCACGGGCATATTGAGCAGCTGATCGCGGAGAACTGCGACCTGATCTTCTATCCCGCGCTGACCTACAACGTGGACGAACACCGCGGCGCCAACCATTACAACTGCCCGGTCGTCGCGTACTACTCCGAACTGCTGCACGGCAATCTGGAGAATCTGCGCGGCACTCGGTTCCTATACCCCTACCTCAACATCAATAGCGAAAAAGAATTCGCGGCGGGGCTTGCGAACTGTTTTGCGAAAAACGATCCCGAAAGCCGTTTTTCCGTACGGGATTGCCGTGAAGCGTACCGAAAAGGAATGAAAAGCTATCACGCGTATATGGCAAAAGTCCGTGCCGAAGGCGAACGTGCGCTGCAATTCGCGAAAGACAATCGCAAACGCGTGCTGATCCTCGCCGGCAGACCTTACCACATCGATCCGGAGATCTGCCACGGCATCGACCGGTTGGCGTCGTCGCTCGAATTCGTGGTCGTTTCGGAAGACAGCGTTTGTCATCCCGAAAAGCAGCCCGACGTGCGCGTCCTCAATCAATGGACGTACCATTCTCGCCTGTACGCCGCGGCGCAGTTTGCCTGCGAGCGCCAAGACGTTGAGTTGGTGCAGATGGTGTCGTTCGGCTGCGGCGTCGATGCGATCACGACCGACGAGGTGCGTTCCATTCTCGAACAGCACGGAAAGCTTTACACGCAGTTGAAAATTGATGAAATTACCAACCTCGGCGCCGTCCGGATCCGCTTGCGCAGTATGCTGGGCGCGCTGGAAGAAAAAGAGGAAAAAGCGATTGCCGGAAAGGAAGTGGAGAAGCAATGACGGAACGCGTCTTATTCACGAAAGAAATGAAAGCGACGCACACCATTCTGGTGCCGACGATGCTTCCGATCCATTTCCGGATGGTCTGCCGCACGCTGAATCATTACGGCTACAAAGCAGAGCTGCTTGAAAACGTCGGCGAGAGCGTCCGTCAATGCGGGCTGAAATACGTCCACAACGACGCCTGTTATCCGGCGCTGTTGGTTACCGGGCAGTTGATCGACGCGCTGCAAAGCGGAAAGTACGACACGCACAAGGTCGCGTTCATGTACTTTCAGACCGGCGGCGGCTGCCGGGCTTCCAACTATATTTCGCTGATCCGAAAAGCCCTGGAACGTGCGGGTTTCGGGTATGTCCCGGTCATTTCGCTGAGTTTTGTCGGGCTGGAAAAAAACCCCGGTTTCAAATTGACGCTGCCGATGCTTCTGAAAGGCATCAGCGGCATTCTGTACGCCGATCTGCTGATGGATCTGCGGAATCAATGCCGCCCGTACGAAACGGTCGCAGGCGCGACGGACGCGCTGATCGCAAAATGGGAGGAAACGCTCGGCGAAGAAATCAACGGCAAAACGCCGCGGTACAGCCGGATCAAAAAGAACTACCGCAAGATCGTCCGCTCCTTTGCCGCGCTTCCGATGGATCGAAGCGTAAAGAAAGCAAAAGTCGGGATCGTCGGCGAAATTTTCGTGAAATTCTCTCCGCTCGGAAACAACGGGCTGGAAGATTTTCTCGTCCGCGAAGGCGCACAGCCGGTGCTGGCGGGGCTGTTGGATTTCGTGCTGTACATGGTGTTCGATTTTATTGAGGACGCCGAGCTGTACGGCATGAAAAAGCGCATGAAGCCGTTATTCAAGGTCGCTTACCGCTATCTGCTTCGCAAGCAGGAGGACGTGCGGAAGATCATCCGCGAAGAAGGCACGTTCGATCCGCCGATGGAGTTTGACAAAGCACGGAAAGAGGTGCAGGATCTGATCGGTCTGGGGGTCAAAATGGGCGAGGGTTGGCTGCTGACCGCAGAAATGCTCGCGCTGATCGGCGAACACGTCGGCAACATCGTCTGCACGCAGCCGTTCGGTTGTCTTCCCAACCACATCTGCGGAAAAGGCATGATGAAGCCGCTGAAAGAACGGTACCCGGACGTGAACATCGTGGCGGTGGACTACGACCCCGGCGCGACGCAGATCAACCAGGAAAACCGCATCAAGTTGATGCTCGCGAACGCGAAATAAGAAAAGAGAGATAAGAAAAAACCGCAGTCGAAACTGCGGTGTGCATTTGTCAACAGCATCAGAAGCATTCAAAAAACTTTTCCCTTAAAAAACATTTAATTGAAAAAGGTCGGGAGAAACCGACCTTTTTTTAAGGAATCATTGTTCGCTGTCAAAGCTCAAAAAGCTGTTCAGAATACCGTGAACGACGTAGCGGTACGGGTTGTTCGGATCGCCGCTGGTGCAGGTGATCAGCGTGCAGACGCGGGACTCGGAATTGTACTCGATGCCGCTCTTGTTCCTCCCCGCTTTCTTGTTGGCGTTTGCGACAAAGTTCAGGAAATCTGCCTCGTCGGAGAAGTTCTGCTGCACGAAATCGCGGCTGTTATCGATATACCAACCGAGAATGCGGTAAATATACACGCCCTCTTTGGTGTAAATCTCGATCTGCGACGTTTTGATCATCGAACGGTTTTTATCGTCCTCACACCACAGTTTGAGCGAGTGGAACATCAAATTTCCTTTCATATTATGACCGTAGATGATCATGTTGCGATTGGCATAAAAGGTATCGTTGAGATACACGTCGGCGGAAATGCTGCCCGCGGCGCTCTCGACGCCTTTGTAATTGTGTTTCAGGTAAAATTCGTTGTCCGGCTTTTTCCCCGGGTTGCCGTAGTTATGTTTCATAACGGGATAATCGACCTTCGTATCCGTCATGTAGATCCACGCGTACATATCGGGATACTGCGCCGAAAGTTTGAGGAAATTGCGATAAATACTCGCGTAATGCGCTTTTTCGTCCTCCGGAACGTAGTCCGACGGAACGTAGTCTTCGTATTCCCCGCCGGCGTCCAGCATCTGCTGCACCGTCAGCATTTCTTTCGGCTCCGGAAGATCCAGCGCGTGCCGGACGGGTGAATACTCCTCCTCGCTCGCGCGGATATCCTCGTACGCCCGCTCGGCGCGATAGTCGGCGGCAAGCTTGTCTGCGATCATGTACACCGAATAGCCGAGCACGGCGATACACACGCCGATGACCGCAAAGCGCAGCAAAAGATCCGGAAGCGCGGAGGAGCGGCGATCCCGCGAATCCCCCCGGAACTCCTCGGCGGAATAGTTTTGCAGCGACGAAACGAATCCCTCGCTCTGCGCTTCGTATTTGGTATCACGGTTGCGGATGCGTTGTTTCATACGTTCGCCGCCTTTCTGATCCCTATTATAACCGATCGTTTGCGAAAGTGCAAGAACAGTTTGTAAACAAAATCAAAAAAATGAGCCGTTCTGCAAAAGAACGGCTCGTTTTGACAAGTTTTTTGCGGTTATCAGACGTTGACCCACTCGCCCGGGCAGGAAATCGCTTTGTTGCCTGCCTCGATGACCGCCATGATCGCCACGGTGTCTTTGTGGTCGGCGTAGATCGTTCCGTTGCGGAAGAAGTCCAGCATTGCGGGAATGAAGTTCGCAAAGGTGTTGGACATTGCGGGTAGTTTTACGTTCTTACCGTCTTCATAGCTGATGACGGACTCAAAGTCGATGCCGCCGTTCCAGCCGTAGTGGGAAATGACTGCGCGGCGTCCGCCGCCGAACTCGATGACGAGCGATTCGTACTTGCCGCTGCCGACGGACATGACGCGCTTGACGTCGTTGCCCATCAGCACCATGATCGGCTCAAGCTGATGGATGCCGTAGGTGTCGAAGTTTCCGGGACCGCGGGAGTTCACGTACACGATGCCTTCCTTGGGAAGCGGCTTCAGTTCATCCGCGAAACGAAGTGCGGAAGAGGAGAAGAACGGCGTGTTGTTCGACTCGCCGAGAGCAACGAGGTCTTCGGCAACCTTTTTGGAAAGTGCGAAGGTCTTATCGACGTAGGTGCGTTTGCCGCTGCGAAGCGGAAGCTGGCAAAGATCCCAATGACGCTCGGGGTTGTCCGGGCTCATCACGATCAGAACGTCCGATTTTTCAACGACTTCCTCGATCGAATAGCAGCGCTGCACGTGATTCTTCTCGCACCACTGATCCGTCGTCATGCCGTTTTCTTTGTCTTTTTCCGCGTAGCAGTACGCGACGACGAATTCCCCGTCGGGATCCGCGTTGCGAATGAACTGCGGGTAGTTGTTTGCGTGCCACTCGTCGATGAAATAGTCAATAAAGCCGATTTTAGTCATGGTTTTCTCCTTTAAGAATTTTACTGCTTTCAGAATATCCGCGTAGGGATCCGCGCCGCATTCGCGTTCGACGGTCAAGAAGCCGTTGTAACCGATGTCGGTCTGCGCTTTCAGGTACTCGTCACACGGAACGTTGCCCTCTCGGAGCGGGAGTGCGAGGAAATAATCGGACAGGCGAAGATCTTCGATGCCGCCTTCCGCGAAGAAGGTATAGACCTTGCGCGGATTGATGATAAAGCCCTTGCCGTCTTTCGCGTGGGTATGAACGATGTACTTGCCCAGCGTGTAAACCGCTTTTACCGGATCCGCGCCGCAGCACATCACGAGGTTTGCGGGGTCCATATTGACGCCGAAGCCCTTGCTGTTCACGTCATCGAGGAACGCTTTCAGACGCTCCGCGGGCTCGGGACCGGTTTCGATCGCAAACGTGATCCCTTTGGAAGCGGCGTACTCGCCGATCTCGCGGCAGGCGTTTTTCATGTTCTTGTACGCTTCGCAAGCCGTGTCGGGAAGCAGCGGATCGCTTGCGTTTTCCGGAATGACGCCGATGTGCGTCGTAACGACCTTCGTTCCGAGACGAACGGCAAGGTCCGCGATCGCTTTGGACGCCGGGATCTTCCACGCGTTTTCGTCCGCGCGCTCAAAGCCGTGTCCGCCGAGGTCGCCGCAGACCGCGGAAATGACCAGACCGTTCTGCTCCAGCAGAGCGCGGACTTTTTCCACTTTGGCGTCGTCGAAGGTATCGTACTTCATTTCGCCGTCCACGACGTAGAGCTGAATGCCCTGTGCGCCGACTTCGGCAGCTTTTGCAAGCCCCTGCTCAAAGGGCAGTTTGAAGGAGTCCGTCATCACGCCGATTTTGAATTTCGCCATACTGATTTACCTCAACTGTTTTTTTATTTTCATTTTCATTTTTCTTATCTTCCGACGAGTGCGCGGAACGCTTCCGGCGCCAGATAGAACAGCGTCAGAATGATCGCGCCCGCTCCGAGAACGCCGAGCGTGATCGGCAGGAACGAATGCTTCAGATCCTGTTTCAGCGTGATCGCGATCAGCGATCCGGTCCACGCGCCCGTTCCGGGCAGCGGGATCGCCACGAACAGAAACAAGCCCCAAAACAGCGTTTTGTGCATCTTTGCGACCTTTTTCTCGCCTAATGAAAGGATCCAGCGGAACGGTTTGCCGAATTTCGGGAACTTCGCCAGCCAGCGAAGCACCTTGCCGCCGAAGACGATCAGAAACGGGACGGGAAGCAGGTTGCCGAGGATCGACAGGACGACGACCGGCACGATCGGAAGTTCAAACGCGTAATACCCGATCGGAATGGCGCCGCGCAGCTCGATCACGGGGACCATGCTGATGAGAAAGGTCAGCAGATAATAAAGCACATTCGTTCTCCTTTGGAATCATCGTTGCTTTCATTATAAACCTTTTCTTTCAAAATAGCAACCCTTATTTGCATTTTTTATTCCGTTCCGATGTATTTTTTGATTTTTTCGAGAGCGGCCTTTTCGATTCGTGAAACGTAAGAACGCGAGATTCCCATGATCGTCGCAACTTCCCGCTGCGCGTAGGCGTGTCCGCTTTCGGTCAGACCGTAACGCAAGACGATCACGCGGCGTTCCCTGTCGTCCAGCGCTTCGCGCACCGCGTCGTACAGTTTTGCGGAGCGGAATTTCTCATCGAGCATTTCCACGATGTCAACGTCGTCCGGAAGAATGTCCAGATAGGTCAGCGGATTGCCTTCTTTGTCCACGTCAACCGGCTCGTTGAGAGAAGTCTCCTGCGAATGCTTTTTCTGCGAGCGGAAATACATTAAAATCTCGTTTTGCAGGCATTTGCCCGCGTAGGTCGTGAATCGCGCCCCTTTTTCGACGTCGAAACTGTCAATGGCTTTGATCAAGCCGATCGTTCCGATCGAGATCAGGTCTTCCTGTTCTTTGGAAGAAAGGTAGTATTTTTTGACGATGTGCGCGACCAGACGCAGATTGTGTTCGATCAGTTTCGTCCGTGCAGCCGCGTCCCCGGCACGTGCTTTCAGAAACAGATCGCGTTCCTCGTCCTTGGAAAGCGGAGGCGGAAAATGATTGGTGCCGCCGACGCGTAGAAACAGCCCCATTACACGAGAAAGCATCAATAAAATCGTTCCGAACATGAGAAGCATCACCCGTACGGAATGTATGCGTCCCGGCTTGTACGGTATGCCATTCCCGCGAAAAATACCCCTTGCAAAAATCGTTTTTCCGTGATAGAATAAAGGCAGACAAAACACGAAGAAGGCATCCGAAATGAAACCCATTCTGCTTGCATCCGCCTCGCCGAGACGGAAAGAGATCTTACAAAACGCCGGTATTCCGTTTGAGGTCGAGCCGTCACGCGCGGAAGAACTGAAAAGCGGACGTTTCCCGCCCGACGTTCTGGTCGCCGAGAACGCGCTGCAAAAGGCGTCGGAAGTCGCGGCAAGGCACCCCGGCAGGATCGTTCTGGGCGCGGACACGCTGGTCGCGATCGGCGACGATATTCTCGGGAAGCCAAAAGACCGCGAAGACGCGTTCCGCATGATCCGCGCGCTCGCGGGGCGCACGCACCGCGTTCTGACCGGCGTTTCGCTCGTTTGCGGAGAAAAGGTCATGACGGACGTCGAGGAAACGACGGTACGGTTTCGCGAACTGACCGACGACCAGATCCGTGCCTACGTCGCGACGGGAGAGTGCGACGACAAAGCGGGCGCATACGGCATTCAGGGGCGCGGCGGCGTGTTCGTCGAACGGATCGAGGGCGACTACTTCAACGTCGTCGGGCTTCCGCTATGCAAAGTCAACAGAATGTTGGAAACATTTTTACGTGAAATGCCGATTGACAAATAAACGCGTGTGTTCTATAATGAAAAGAGAAAATTAAAACATAAAAAAGGAGATTTTTCACATGAAAAGCAAACTCATCGCATTTACCCTTGCATTCGTGATGGTAGTATCCTGCTGTTCTGTCCTGTCCGTCTCGGCGGCTGATTTCTCGATGGTCGAGAAAACGGAGAAGGCGTACGAGGTCACGGACGGCGTGGACTACTCGGAATATACGATCACCAGCGGTGTCAACGGCGCGACCGTTGTGGCATCCGCACTTCAATTCGGGATCGAGGACTACATGGTCCTGCCCTACGCCGGTGTTTCCGGTGGCGCGGCGAACCTCCGCCAGCACTACGAGCTTGCAAAGGCAGAGGGCTACGACGTGGTTGCGGTCATCAACGGCGACTTCTTCTCGATGGACAGTTCCTCCTCTCCCCACGGCAACTACGGTTTTCTGAATGAATACCTCGTTTCCAACGGCGTGATCGTTTCGGCTGCCAACGACGATCCCGCAGCCGATTTCGGCGGCATGGTTTCCATTACCAGCGACGGCAAGATGGAATCCGTCCCGAGCTCCAAGCTGCATTTCAATATGTATTTCAACGGCATGGAAGTCAGCGGCGGTCTCGGCTACGTCAACAAGACCAGCGGCTGCAACAACGCTTCCAGCTGGACGGACAGATTCTACTATTTTGATTGCCACTCCGGCGACAAATACGACGAGGATCGCGTCAGCACCGCGTTGACCTATGAGATCTGCCCCGGCTACGAGGTTCTCTGCAAAAAGGTCAACAACACCGATCTCGTGATAGGCGGCACGCTCGAGGCAGAGGTCATTTCCGTGACCGAAAACACCTACGGCGGCAAGATCGGCAAGGATGAGTTCATCCTGTTCGTCCGCACCGCTTCCCCGTTTGCTTCGCAGGCGACCGCTCTGAAAGCGGGCGACACCGTCACGATCTCCGCTTCCGAGACCGTCGCGGATGCCGCTTCCGTCACCGAGGCGGGCACCTCCATTATGGCAAACGTCGGCTGGCTCGTCAAGGACGGCGTCAACCTCACCACCGACCCCTCATTCAACACGAACGCCGCGCACAGCAACACCGAAAAGGCACGCTGGACCGCGTTCGGCACCAAGGCAGACGGCTCGTGGATGTTCTTCACCTCCGAGGGTGCTTCCACCGGTTCGACCGGCTCGATCACGCTTCAGGACGTGGCGGCAGCCATGATGAAGCTCGGCTGCACCGACGTCATCCGTATGGACGGCGGCGGTTCCTCCAATATGTACGTCTGCGATATCGGCACCGGCGCTCCCGGCTACAAGCAGCCCGCAGACCAGAGCACCTACACCCGTCCCGTGGCTGACTGTATCCTGCTCGTCCGCCGTTCCAGCGAAACGCTGAAGACGAACAAGGCAGTGATCGACGAGGTCAAGGATCTGATCGAAAAAGCAAAATCCTCCGAGGACGCGGACGTCAAGGCGGTCGTTGCCGCCGCAAATTCCGTCGTCTCCGACGCAAAGAGCACCAACGGCGATTACCTCAACGTTCTGCTTCGCCTGCGCTACGCGCTTTCCGGCAAGAAGGAGCTCGGCTCGCTGATGAGCAGAGCCAACGCGGTCGTGTTTACCGAGTACAGCGAATTCGTGCTTAACAACCTCCGCGAGGCATACAAGTGCGCTTCCGCGGCGTACGGCGGTGTTGCCGACGCGGAGCAGGTCAAGAACGCCTACGACGAGCTGAAAAAATGGCTTGAGCTCAAGGGCAACGTCACGATCGAGGGTACCGAATACAAAACGATCACCTCGGGCATTTATCTGACCGGCATGAACCTTTCCATCATGACCGGCTACTCCTGCATCTTCACGCCCGGCATCAACGCTTCCGGCGTCAACCTCAACTGGTCGCAGGTCATTCTGCTGCGTTGGAACGAGGAACAGGAAGCATACATGGTCGAGAAGAACTTCTTCGGAAACGGGAATCCCGCAACGATCGCAAAGAACCTGAACTTCACCGACAACATCATTCCCGAAGACTGCATCGTGATCGGTGTGCACGGCGATACCGGTACTCCTTCCGAAGCCAACCGTTCGCTCGCCGCAAAGGCAAAGAAGGGCCAGATCCTCAAGCTCAACGGCATTGATCTGAAGAGCAAGACGACCGGCGTCGGTTCTTACTTCGAGTTTGTCAACCCGGCTCCCAAGTACGCTACCGGCGACGTGAACGGCGACGGAAGCGTTGACGCGTTCGACTATCAGATGCTCAAAGCGGGCGTTCTGAATTCCTACCAGGCGACCGACGCGGAACGTGCCCGTATGGACGTCAACAGCGACAAGACGGTTGACGCGTTCGACTATCAGATGCTCAAAGCGTTCGTTCTCGGGACTTATCAGTTCTGATCAAAACAGTCTCTTTCCTGCATACGTCAAAAAAGGCGTATGCAGGATTTTTTTATTGAATATATCAAAAAAGAGGAACTCCTGTTTTGGAATTCCTCTGTGAAAATTATGAATTGTCGGGTCAGTCTGCGATCAGCGCTTCGTGTCCGGTGCGGGCAGATTCGTAGATCGCGTCGAGGATCTTCATGAGCATCAAGCCGTCCACGGCAGGAGCGCGGCATTCATCGCCGTTCTGCACGCAGTCCACGAAATGCTTGATCTCTCTGTTGAACAGTCCGTTGAAATCCAGCGCGGTGTTTCCGGCGGGTTTGACGTCCACGAACATATTGTTCATATCGGTAAAGAACTCGATCTGCGGGTCAACGCGGGCGCCTGCTTTGGTGCCGAACAGCTCGATGTTGCCGGTGTCGTGCTTGATGTTGAGGTTGAAGGAAGCTTCGACGTTGAGCGTCATGCCGTTGTCAAAACGGATCAGCGCGGTCGCGAAGTCCTCAACGGTATATTTGAAGTTGATGCCGAGGCCGTTCTTGGACACCCAATCCTTGCTTCCGCCGGCACGGTTGTCGCCGAGGTTGTTGTAGGTAACGCCGAACACGGACACGGGCTTGGGGCCGCCCGCGAGGTAACGGCAAAGGTCAATGACGTGAACGCCGAGGTCGATCAGCGGGCCGCCGCCGGAATATTCCTTGTCGCCGAACCAGCCGCCCGGGCAGCCGTTGCGGCGCAGATAGGTTGCTTTCGCGAAGTAAAGATCGCCCATCGAGCCGGCGTCAATGAATTTCTTGAGGATGTCGGCGTCGTTTCCGAAGCGGCGGACGAAACCGATCATGAGCAGCTTGCCGTTCTTTTCGGCAGCTTCTTTCATTTCTTTTGCCTGTTTGGCGTTCATCGCCATGGGCTTCTCGCAGAGAACGTTGATGCCCGCGTTCAGAGCGGCGATCGAAGCGCCGGCGTGCGCCGCGTTCCAGGTGCAGACCGAAACGGCATCCAGTTTCTCCTTCCGGACCATTTCGTTATAATCTTTGTAGTAGCGGGCAAAGCCGTTGTCTTCCGCATATTTCTTTGCTTTCGCCTCGTCGATGTCGCAGCAAGCGACAAGTTCGCAGCGATCCGGAAGTGCTTTGTAACCCTGCAGATGACAATGGCTGATGTTACCGCATCCGATGATACCGATGCGCAGTTTCTGTTCCATAATGACAATCCTTTCCGTGTTTGTTTTTTACGGTTTCATTTTAGCCCTTTTCTTCCCTTTTGTCAAGGTTTTTCGCAGAAATTCGGTAGTTTCGCTTGACAAATTCAAAAAGTCGAGTATAATTGTATACATAAAATCTTGGAGGCGTATATACCATGTTAGAGTTATCGGGAAAAACCAATCTGCTGGAGCAAAAGAACTACAAATACTCCCTGCAGGACGTTGCGGAGCCCAACCTGTACCCCGAGCTGTACAGTTACGACGAAGTCCCGCGCATTTCGTTCAACCACCGGCGCGTGCCGTTGGGAATGCCGAGCGAGATCTGGATCACGGACACGACGTTCCGCGACGGGCAGCAGTCGAGAGAACCCTACACGGTGCAGCAGATCAAGGATCTTTACACCTTCGAGCATCGGCTCGGCGGCCCGTTCGGGATCATCCGGCAGACCGAGTTTTTCGTGTACAGCGAGAAAGATCGCCGTGCGGTGCAGGAGTGCATGGAGCTGGGCTATCGTTTCCCGGAGATCACGACCTGGATCCGTGCCAACAAAGAGGATTTCAAACTCGTCAAGGATCTCGGGATCAAGGAGACGGGCATTCTCGTATCCTGCTCCGACTATCATATTTTCAAAAAGATGAAAAAGAGCCGCGGCGAAGTGCTGAAACAGTATTTGGAAGCCGTTTCGCTGGCGTTTGAGGCAGGGCTCGTTCCGCGCTGCCACCTCGAAGACGTTACGCGCGCGGACTTTTACGGATTCGTGGTGCCGTTCGTCAACGAACTTTCCGAACTTTCCGCGCAGGCGGGGATCCCCGTCAAGATCCGTATCTGCGACACCATGGGGTTGGGCGTTCCCTATCCCGAAGTTGCGCTGCCGCGAAGCGTTCCCGGCATCGTGTACGGTTTGCAGCATTACGCGGACGTTCCCTCCGAGTGTCTGGAATGGCACGGACACAACGACTTTTACAAGGCGGTATCCAACGCCACGACCGCGTGGCTGTACGGTGCTTCCGCCGTCAACTGTTCCCTGCTCGGCATCGGTGAGCGCACCGGAAACGTGCCGCTCGAAGCCATGGTCATGGAATACGCGTCGCTGCGCGGTTCGATGGACGGCATGGAGCCGACGGTCATTACCGAGATCGTCGATTATTACAGGAACGAACTCGGCTACGACGTGCCGCCGATGACGCCTTTCGCCGGCAGTTCCTTCAATATGACGCGCGCGGGCATTCACGCCGACGGATTGCTCAAAGATGAGCAGATCTACAACATTTTCAACACCGAAAAGCTGTTGAACCGCAAGCCGACCGTGATGATCGGAAAAAATTCCGGCTTGGCGGGCATCGCGTACTGGATCAACGAAAATTACAGATTGAGCGCTTCGGAAGCGCTCGACAAGCATTCCGAACTCGTCCTCAAACTCAAAGAGTGGATCGACGAGGAATACGCGTCCGACCGGGAGACTTCCCTTTCCACCGTCGAATTGGAAGAACACATCGAACAGTTGTCCGGCGGCGCGCTCCGCAAACTGTAAAGAGAGGAAACCGATATGATCGAATACAAACCCGTATCCCTTGCCGACCAGGTGTTTGACCGTTTGGAGAACGACATCCTCACGGGAGTCTATCCCAGAGGAGAAGTTCTGACCGAGCTGCGCCTTTCCGAAGAACTCGGTGTCAGCCGCACCCCGATCCGCGAGGCGCTGCGCCGTCTGGAGCAGGAACACATCGTCGAGGCGCATTCGCGCGGCATGACCGTCATCGGCATCGGCAGAGAAGACGCACATTTCATTTTTGAGATCCGCAGTCGGATCGAGGGACTTGCCGCCGCTGCCTGTGCCAGAAACGCGACCGAGGAACAACTCCGGGAAATGAAAGACATGATCGAATTGCAGGAGTTCTATTCCGAAAAAGCGGAGTCCGACAAAGTCAAAACGCTCGACAGTTCTTTCCACGAACTGATCTATCGCGGCACCGGCAGCACGGTCATTTACGACACGCTGCTTCCGCTGCACAAAAAACTGCTGAAATTCCGCAAGAATTCCCTTTCCAACTTCTCACGCGCCGCCGTTTCGGCAAAAGAGCACCGCACAATCTACGAAGCAATCGCCGCCCGGGACGAAAAAGCGGCGGAGCAAGCCATGCTCACGCACGTTGCAAAAGCGCAGGAGCATTTTGAAAAAAACACCTTACTTCCTTAAAAAAGAGGCCATTTGTATGCTTGAAACCATGATTCGCAGAACAGACCGTCCCGTCGTCATCGAACACGGAAGACCGGTCGAAAAAGCGGGCGGCGACAGAGAAAAAACGCTCGCCTATTCCATCTTGCGCGCGCATCAGAAGAAAGACGGCAAAGGAAGCAAGATGAAGATTTCCTTTGACGCCATGATCTCGCACGACATTACCTACGTCGGTATCATTCAGACCGCGCGGGCGTCCGGAATGACCGAGTTTCCGATCCCCTACGCGCTGACCAACTGCCACAACTCGCTTTGCGCCGTTGGCGGAACGATCAATGAAGACGACCACGCGTTCGGGCTTTCCGCCGCGAAAAAGTACGGCGGGATCTACGTTCCGGCGAACCAGGCGGTCATTCATCAGTTCGCGAGAGAAAAACTGGCGGGCTGCGGCAAAATGGTGCTTGGCTCCGACTCACACACGCGGTACGGCTGTTACGGAACGCTGGGCGTCGGAGAGGGCGGCGGCGAACTTGCCAAGCAGCTTTTGAAAGGCACCTGGGACATCGACGAGCCGCAGGTCATTCTGGTGTGGCTCGAAGGAACGCTTCCGCACGGCATCGGTCCGCACGACGTCGCGATCGCGCTGGTCGGCGCGACGTTCCCCGACGGGTTTGTCAAAAACAAAATTCTGGAATTCGCGGGTCCCGGTGTCGAACAGCTGCGGATGGATTTCCGTACCGGCATCGACGTCATGACCACCGAAACATCCTGTCTTTCTTCGATCTGGATCACGGACGACAAGACGAAAGCGTTCTACGACGCCGTCGGAAGAAGCGAGGCGTTTGCACCGATGACGCTCCGCGACGGTGCGGGCTACGACGGGATGCTGACGATCTCGCTCGATCGGATGGAAAGTATGATCGCCCTGCCGTTTCACCCCTCCAAAGCGTACACGATCCACGAATTGCAGGAAAACCCGAGAGAAATTCTGCGACAGACGCAGGAAGAATGCAACAAGTCGTTACGCGGTGTCCGGCTCGATCTGGAGAACTGCATCGGCGAAGACGGAAAAGTCCGCTGTGAGCAGGGCGTGATCGTCGGCTGCGCGGGCGGTCTTTACGACAACATTACGGAAGCTTCCGCCATTCTGGACGGAAAGAACGTCGGGAACGGCTATTTTGACCTGTCAGTCTATCCGTCCTCGGCACCGATCAACCTTGCCCTGTTGGCAGACGGCACGGCGGCAAATCTCGTCCGGAACGGCGCGGTCTGGAAGCCCTGCTTCTGCGGGCCCTGCTTCGGCGCGGGCGACACGCCGGCACACAACACGCTTTCGATCCGCCACGCGACGCGGAATTTTGCCAACCGCGAGGGCTCCAAGCCGTCCGACGGGCAGATCTCGGCGGTGGCGCTTATGGACGCCCGCTCGATCGCGGCGACCGCGGCAAACGGCGGCGTTCTGACCGCGGCGACCGACGTGGAGTATGAAGTTCCGGAAAAAACTTACGTCTATTCCGATGAAGTTTATGAGAAACGCTGCTATTACGGGTTTGGAAGACCAAACTCCAAAGAGGAATTGCGGTTCGGCCCCAACATTACGGACTGGCCGAAGATGCCGCGTCTGGAAGACGGCCTGCTATTGAAGCTCTGCGCCGTCATTGACGACGAAGTTACCACGACCGACGAGCTGATCCCGTCGGGAGAAACGTCGAGCTACCGTTCCAACCCGGTGCGGCTGTCCGAATTTGCGCTTTCGCGGCGCGTTCCCGAATACGTGAGCCGTTCCAAAGCGGTGCGCGCGCTGGAAACCGAACGCGAGAGCGGGGTTTTCCCCGAAGAAGCAAAAGAAGCGCTGCAAAAACTCGGAGAGAGCGAGCAGAACGTCGGGATCGCGAGCGTGCTGTTTGCGAAAAAGCCCGGCGACGGCTCAGCGAGAGAGCAGGCGGCTTCCTGCCAGCGCGTTCTGGGCGGCGGAGCGAATATCTGCTACGAATACGCCACCAAGCGTTACCGCTCTAACTGCATCAACTGGGGCATTCTGCCGTTCACGTTGGACAAAGCCACCGATTTCCCGTTTGAAGCGGGCGATTGGGTGTTTGTGAAAGACGTAAAAAAGAACGTCGAAAACGGCGTACCCGTATTTGAGGCGAAGGTGCTTTCCGGCGGGAAGGTCTTCCCGCTCACGCTTCATCTGGACGGGCTTTCGGAGGAAGAAAAGAAAATCCTCGTCGAAGGCAGTCTGATCAACTACTACGCCGCGGGATACGGCAGATAAAGGAGTTCCTTTTATGAACAAGATACAGATGACAACGCCGCTCGTCGAAATGGACGGCGACGAAATGACGCGCATCTTATGGGCGCTTATCAAAGAGAAACTGATTGAGCCGTTCGTGGATCTCAAAACGGAATACTACGACCTCGGCCTGCTGCACCGCAACGAAACGGAAGACCGCATAACCGTGGACGCCGCAAACGCGGCGGTCAAATACGGCGTTGCGGTCAAGTGCGCGACGATCACGCCCAACAAGCAGCGCATGGAAGAATACCCGCAGCTCACGCAGATGTGGAAATCTCCCAACGGAACGATCCGTTCGATCATGGACGGAACGGTGTTCCGCACGCCGATCCTCATCGATGCGGTAAAACCCGTCGTGAAGAACTGGAAAAAACCGATCACGGTCGCGCGGCACGCGTACGGCGACGTGTATAAGGCGGTGGAATTGCAGACCGACGAGCCGGGAGAGTGCTTTCTGACCTTCAAAGGCGAGAGCGGGCAAATCAAGGAAGTTCCGATCCAGAAAGTCGGCGGCGGCGCGGTATTCCAGGGGCAGCACAACCTCGAAAAAAGCATCCGCGCGTTTGCGCATTCCTGTTTCCAATTCGCGCTCGACACGAAAAAGGATCTGTGGTTTTCCACCAAAGACACCATTTCCAAGGTGTACGACGGCTTTTTCAAGCAGATTTTCGACGAGGTTTACCCCGTCTATGAGGAACGTTTCAAAGAGAACGGCATTACCTATTTCTACACCTTGATCGACGACGCGGCAGCGCGTGTGATCCGTTCCTCCGGCGGCTTTATCTGGGCGTGCAAGAATTACGACGGCGACGTGATGAGCGATCTGATCTCGACGGCGTTCGGATCCCTCGCGATGATGACCTCCGTGCTGGTTTCTCCCGACGGGAAATACGAGTACGAGGCGGCGCACGGAACGGTTACGCGGCACTATTACCGGTATCTCAAGGGCGAAAAGACCAGCACCAACCCGGTCGCGACCATTTTCGCGTGGACGGGCGCTCTGAAAAAGCGCGGAGAACTGGACAAGCTGCCCGATCTGGTCGCGTTCGGAAACGCGTTGGAACAGGCAGTGCTGGACACGCTGAACGGCGGCATCATGACGGGCGATCTCGCGCTTTTGGCTGAATGTGAGGTTACCAAGGTCGATACCTGGCAGTTCATCGACGCCGTGGCGGAAAGATTGCAGGCGGCATTATGAAGCTGCTCGTAACGGGCTTTGAGGCGTTCGGCGGCGAAACAATCAATCCCTCGTGGGAAGCCGTGAAGCGTTTGCCGGCAAAGATCGGCGAAACGGAGATCGAAAAGCTGGAACTCCCCGTAGTTTACGGCGAAGCGGCGCGGATCGCTTCCGAAAAAGCGAAAGAGATCGGCGCGGACGCGATCCTTTGCGTCGGACAGGCCGGAGGGCGCGACGCGATCACACCGGAGGTCATCGGGATCAACCTGCAGGATTGCGCGATCCCGGACAACGCCGGCACGCTCCGCACGCGAGAACGCATTGCGCAAGACGGCGCGGACGGTTATTTTTCCACGCTGCCGGTTTTTGCAATGGTTGACGCGATCAAAAAAGAAAGCGTTCCGGCGAAGGTCAGTTATTCCGCCGGCACGCTCGTCTGCAACGACCTGCTTTATTCCCTGCTGCGACGGTTTTCCGGGACGAACGTCAAGGTTTGCTTCGTTCATCTTCCGTTCTTGCCAGAACAGGCAGGCGACAAGTTCCCCTCGCTGACGCTCGACCAAGACGTTATCGTGTTGACCGCCGCGATCGGAATTCTATGAGAAGTTTTCTCGGAAAGGGTTTGTATGGAAAACACCAGACAGCAATGGCTTTCGCTGCTGACTGCCGACCCGGAGTATTACGATTTTGACCGCACGCCCGTTTTGATGAACACCTTTGAGGGCGACGGATTTATCGGCGAGATCTATCGGCAGCCAAACGGAAAAACGACGTTTCAGCGAGTGATTCTGCTGATTCCGAAACAAAAAGAGGGGAAATTGCCCGGCGCGGTCATTCCCTTTTATTACCCCGAAGCGATGATGGGATACGACCCCATGACGAACGAGCGACTCCCGTATTTTGCCGGGATCGAGATGATGCTCCACCTCGTGAAAAGAGGGTTTGCGGTCATTTCCGGCGAATCGTATCATCTGACCTATCTGCCGGACGACAGTTCCGACGTCGGAGATTTTTCACGGTGGAAACGCGCTTCGGCGGCGCTGAACGCCGATCGTCCCGAATGGTGCGGCATGGGGAAACTCGTTTTTGACACTTCCCTGCTGACCGACCTGCTCTGCGCCGACAGCCGCGTAGATCCGGAAAAACTTGTGATCGCGGGGCATTCGCTCGGCGGCAAGATCGCGTTCTATTCGGGCTGTCTCGACGACCGTTTCGGAGCCATACTGTGTTCCGATTTCGGAATGGGCTTTGAGATGTCGAATTGGTCAGACCCGTGGTATTGGGGCGAAAAACTGAAAACGCTGAAAGAAAACGGCATGGATCACGCCGGACTGCTGCGCACCACGGGAAACAAGCCGATCTGCCTGCTCGCAGGCGAATTCGACACCGAGGAAAGCGGCGCGCTCATCCGCTCGGCAGACAGCAATTTCCTGTTCGTGCATCACGCGACCGGACACAGACCGCCTGCCGATGCGCTGAACTTGGGCTATGACTTTTTGGAAAAGCAACTGTAACCGCATAATACAAAAAAACTCTTACGGATCGCAACGTGCTTTAGGGCGTGCGAATTAGGGAGAGAGGGGCCGGGGGATCGGCCGATTTCGTATCGTCGGCGTCAATTGCGACTTTGTCGCAATATATATACGGTAGAGACGAAATCGACCGAAGACAATAAGAGCGAGGATTTTACTCCTCGCTCTTATGTTTTGCAATTTTTGACTGATTAAGAACAGCTTTTTCATTTCTGAAAAAACTGTTTTTCTTTTCTTCGTGTCGTTCCCCCGGTCAAAAAATCCCTAAGACGCACGCCCTTTCGGTTTTCTTTTGTTTTTTGCGCTCTTTTTCCAAAAAAATTCGCCAAACCTCTTGGAATTTCCCAAAAAATGTGATAGAATAAAAACAACCAAATGATACAAAGGAGCGTAACACCATGGAAACTCGTTTCAGTCCCCTGTTTACCCCTTGGAAAATCGGCAACTGCGAGATCAAAAACCGTTTCGTCCTGACCTCCATGGGCGGCACCGACCTGTTCGGCTGGATGGAGCCCAACCACTTTGACAAGGCGGGCGCCCGGTTTATTCTGGAAGTCGCGAAAAACAACTGCGGCCTCGTTCTTCCCGGTTGCCAGCCCGTGTATAATCCGATGTTCGGGCAATGGCTTCACAAGAACAAAAAGATGTACAAAGACTTGGCGGAATGGATGCCGGAATTCCACAAAACCGGCGCCAAACTGTTCGTGCAGCTGACCGCCGGCTTCGGCAGATCCTTTACCGTCAGCGAAATGATGGAAACGCTCTACAACAACAAAGCCCTGCGCGTGCTTTCCAAGCCGTTCATGGATTTGGGCAAGATCACCGCCAGCGCTTCTCCCTCGCCGAACCGCTGGTCCGACAAACTGCCCTCCCGCGAGATGACCAAAGAGGAGATCGCAAAATTCGTGGAATCTTTTGCCCTCTCCGCAAAGCAGCTCAAAGAAGCGGGCGTTGACGGTGTGGAAGTTCACGCCGTTCACGAGGGTTACCTGCTCGACCAGTTCACGCTGGGCTACGTCAACAAGCGCACCGACGAGTACGGCGGCTCGTTTGAAAACCGCTATCGCTTCGCGGTCGATATCGTCAAGGCGATCAAACGCGAATGCGGGAACGACTTCCCCGTTTCGCTGCGTTACAGCGTCATTTCCAAAACCAAGGGCTTCCGGCAGGGCGCGCTGCCCGGCGAAGAGTACACCGAGGTCGGCCGTGATCTCGAGGAGTCCGAAAAGGCGGCAAAATACCTGCAGGACGCGGGCTACGATATGCTCAACTGCGACAACGGCACCTACGACGCGTGGTATTGGGCGCACCCGCCGATCTATATGCCCGAAAACTGCAACCTCGCGGACGTCGAACACATCAAACAGTTCGTCGATATTCCCGTGGTCTGCGCCGGCAGAATGGACCCCCGCACCGCCGCGGAATCCATTGAAGCGGGCAAACTCGACGGCGCGGGATTTGCGCGCAATTTCTTGGCGGATCCGGAATGGATCACCAAACTGATGAACGGCAAAGAGGACGAGATCCGTCCCTGCATCCTCTGCCACAACGGCTGCTTCAATATGTGCCATTACAAAGGCGTGCCGAACGACCAGGATCTCTCCGACAGTTTGCACCTCGCGCGCTGCGCCGTCAACGCCGAGACCATGCAGTACGACAAGCACTATATCAAAAAGACCTCGAAGCCCAAGACCGTCCACATTGTCGGCGGCGGCATCGGCGGTATGGAAGCCGCGCGCGTGCTCAAACTGCGCGGTCATAACCCCGTGATCTACGAAAAGTCCGACGTTTTGGGCGGCACGTTCATTCCGGCGAGCGCGGAATCCTACAAAGGAAAACTCCGCGACCTGCTCGCTTGGTACCGCAAGCAGATGAAAGACCTCGGCATTCCGGTGCGTTTCGGTCAGACCATCACGTCCACGGCACAGTTCGGAAAAGACCCGGTCATCATCGCCACCGGCGCCGTTCCGCGCGTTCTCAAAAACGTACCCGGCCACGAAAAGATGATCGAAGCGTGCGACTACCTGCGCGGCACGCCCGTCGGAGACAAGGTCGCCGTCATCGGCGGCGGTCTGACCGGCTGCGAGATCGCCTACGAACTCGCGCTCGGCGGCAAAGACGTTTCGATCGTCGAGATGAAAGACGACCTCGTATCGCAAAAGGGCGTCTGCCTCGCCAACAGTTCCTACCTGCGCGAGTGGTTTGATCTGCACAAAGTGCCGGTCTATCTCGAAACCGCGCTCAAGGAAGTAAAGGACGGAGAAATTCTCTGTACCGGCAAGGACGGCAAGGAAATTTCGATCCCCTGCGATTCCGTCATCAGTTCCGCCGGCTATATTCCCGCGCCGCTTGAGGCGCAGGGATCGAACGTGTACCTCGTCGGCGATTGCAAACAGGTCGGCAACCTGCGCAGCGTGATCTGGCGCGCGTACGAAGTTGCCATGAAGATTTGACAAAAAAAGGAAGGAACGGAACTATGGAAACGAAAATGATTCTGACCGACGAGCAGCGCGCCGTCCTGAACGGCGAAAAAGGCGAAACGCTCGCCAAGGTCATGGAAACCATGGTGCGCTACGGCGAGGTATTCGGCGCGACGCGCATGGTCCCGATCACAAGCAGCTATAACCACCTCGTAACCTCTTTCGGACTCAAAGCGCTGACTCCCGTTTACGGCTTGCTCGATCAGATGATCGCCGCCGGGAACACTTCCACCCAGAAGTTCTCCGTGGATCCCCGCCCGATCGATCCGAACGTGCCGGCAAACCTGCTCCAAAACCTGATCTTCAAAAAGTTCATGTATTCCAAGCAGGAAGACTATGAAAAGCAGCTCACGCAGATGGGCTTGAAGGACAAGGACGCCTTTACCTGCACCTGCTATATGGACGAGGTCGGCAACACCCCCAAAAAAGGCGACGTTCTTTCGTGGGCGGAATCTTCCGCGGTCGTCTATGCCAACTCGGTGCTGGGCGCACGCTGCAACCGCAATTCCGGCATCATCGACATCATGGGCTCCGTCGTCGGCTGCGTTCCCTATTTCGGACTGCTGACCGACGAGGGACGCAAAGCGACCTGGAAGGTCGAGATCCGCACGACCAAAAAGCCCGAAGCGCAGCTTCTCGGCTCCGCGATCGGCATGAAAGTCATGGAAGACGTTCCTTACGTGGTCGGGCTTGACAAATGGCTCGGCACGCTCGACGAGGACGCCAAAACCTACCTCAAAGACTTCGGCGCGGCAACGGCTTCCAACGGCGCGGTCGGTCTGTACCACATCGAAAACATCACGCCCGAAGCGGTGGAACAGGGAGAGTCCCTGCTCGTTCCCGATTACAAGACCTACGTCATCGACGACGCCGAGCTGGAACGCGTCTATCGCGAATACCCGGTCATCTGGAAAAAGAAAGATGCCAAGCCGAAACTCTGCTTCATGGGCTGTCCGCATATGAGCTTGAACCAGCTGATCGACTGGACGAAAAAGGTCGATGCGGCGCTCAAAGCGGCGGGCAATTCCAAAGTCGTCATCCCGACGGTGTTCACCGCCGCGCCCGGCGTCATCGAAAAATTCAACGCCACGGAATACGGCAAAACGCTTGAAAAGACGGGCATCATCCTCTCCTATATCTGCCCGCTGATGTATATGAACAACCCGCTCTGCGGCTCGATGCCGGTCATCACGTCCAGCAACAAACTCCGCACCTACACGACGGCGCGGTATTACACCGACGCCGAGATCCTCGAACAGATCACGAAGGGGGACAAATAAGATGAAACAGTTTCAAGGCAGAGTCATTTCCGGCGGCGAAGTAACCGCGCCCGCGCTCGTTTCGCACGGCGGTCTGAACACGCTGGCATCGTTCCAGAAAGCGCTGCAGTTCGGCGACAAAAAAGCGACCTGCGGCGACCAGAACAACCCCGATCTTTACGGCAAACAGATGGTCGGCACGGCGCTGTGCCTGCCGCAGACCATCGGCTCCACCACCGGCGGCATGGTGCTGTACTGCGCGTGCAGTATGAAGCGCAACCCCGCCTGCCTGCTGTTCTCCGAGCCGATCGACTCGTTGGCGGCGGCAGGTGCGATCCTCGCGGACGTTTGGCTCCCCGACGTGAAAATGCCCGTCATTGACTCCCTCGGCAAAGAGTTCCTCGATTACGTCAAGGACGGGATGTCCGTAACGGTCCACGAAAACGGCACCGTTGACGTGGAATGATTCCTTTCGGTTTCATAGGAAAAGCGGCATTCGATCGAATGCCGCTTTGTTGTTTTTGCGTGTGATTTTTTCAATTATCCCCGCGATGATAGCGGATCTTCATGTGCTCGGAAGCGTTCTGCAAGATGTTGCGGAGCGCCTTGTCGGACTCCTCTTTGACCATTTCGGTGATCTTTTTGTTTGCTTCCTTCAGAACGTCCGCACTTTCGCCGGCAAGCACCTTCGCGTCGTACTCGTAAAGGAACTTTCTGCCCTTGTTCATCACGGCGTGCTGATAGCGGTCGTCCAGCACGATCGCGCTGCCGTAATGCGCGTCGGTCAGCGCCGCGATCAGACGGCTCTGCCAATACATCGCGTCGGTCGAAACCTTGTCCGTCGTGCCGCTGATATACGCCGGCAGTTCGTCCACGCCCGCGTAGAACGGGAAGCAGGCGGTAAACCCGCTGCCGCCCATCGAGAACCACTCGACACCGCGGATCGCCTCGGGAAGATCGCCGCGGATCTGCAGAATGCCGCAGACGTCGCTGTTCGGAACGCCGATCGTGCGGTACTTGCCCTTTTTGGCGGCGGTGTTGTCGTAAGGATTATACGGCGTTCCCTGATAGAACGAGCCGAGCAGGTAGCGGATATCCTCGATCGTTACCTTTCTTTCCGGAACGAACGACCACGGAATGTCGTTGCTCTCGGGCGTAAAGTCGGCGTTTTCTCCGTCCCAACGGTAAGTGCGCTCCAGGAAATACCGCGCCATGAACCACGCGCGCGGCGTGTTGTAGATGTGGTCGGAATCGCTGCGCGAGCCGAACGCGAGCCGCGGGTTGAAGCCCTCGCCTCTCCCGGTGTAAAGATGATTGTTCTCCACGAACTCTTTGAGATCGGGCGAGCAGAGGTTGCTTTCCTTTTTGCCGTACGCGTCCGCGAAATCGAACTCGTCCAGACCGAACTGGTTGGGCATGATGACCACGCGGTCGTCGGGAACGCGCTTCGCGATCCAATGGTGTCCGCCGATGGTTTCGAGCCACCACACCTCGTCCTTATCGCAGAACGCGATGCCGTTCGCTTCGTAAGTACCGTAGGTCGCGAGCAATTCGCCGAGCCGCAGAACGCCCTCTCTCGCGGTGCGGACGTACGGAAGCACCAGCGTTACGATATCTTCCTCGCCGATGCCGCCGGGAACTTCTTTGCCGTTTTTCCCTTTTTTCGCCTGATAGACGACGTAGGGATCCGCGCCGACAACGCGCGGGTTGCTCGTAATGGTCTCGGTCGCGGTCATGGCAACGTTTGCGGCGTTGATCCCGCAGGCGGGCCAGATGCCGTTTTTCTTTTTCTCAAAGCCGGGCGCGGAAGTGTAGCGGATCGGATCGTCGGGCAATTCGATCTCCAGATGCGCAATGACCGACTTGTATTTGCGGGGCTGCTTCTCCGGCAAGATCACGCGGAGCTGTTTGGGCTCAAAACTGCCGTCGTCGTTTCTCGAAATGATGGTAGAGCCGTCGTTGCTGGCGTTCTTACCGACAAGAATGGTTGTGCAAGGCATGGGAAGATCCTCCTGTATCGTCTTTTCTTTTCCGCTTTCATTCTATCACTTTTTTTGCGCTTTTGCAAGAAGAAAAGGAGAAATTTTCCCCTGCCGTCCCCGTTTTTTTGATATTGACAACGCTTTTCGGGTGTGCTATAATCATCGAAAACGAACCAAAGGATCGAACGAAACGGCGCTCGATCCCCTGCTCCGATCCCGCAGGGAACATCAAAAAAGAGGTAATCCGATATGGAACAAACGAAAAAGAAACGCATTCTGATCTCCGGAAGCGGCGATTCTCCCGAATACGTCGCGGCGATCGAACGCGCCGGCGGCATCGCGGTCGCCGGGCATCTTCCCGAAGACGACGGCAATTTTGACGGTCTGCTGCTGGCGGGCGGCTGCGACGTCGATCCCGCGAGATACGGCGAAACGGTAAACGGCGCCGGCAAACCCGATCCGGAACGCGACGCGCTCGAACTCGCGCTGATAAAGTCTTTCGAAAAACAGGGCAAGCCCATTTTCGGCATCTGCCGCGGAATGCAGATCTTCAACGTCGCGCTCGGCGGAACGCTGATCCAGGATCTTCCGCAGACGCCGGAACACCATTCTTCCGAGCGAAAAGTCTTCCACGAGGTCGAAACGGTCCCCGGCTCGAAGATCGCGGAACTGTTCGGCGCGAAATTCGTCTCCAACAGTTTCCATCACGAAGCGGCAGACCGCCTCGGAGCGGGCTTCCGGGTAACCGCGAAAAGTGTTCCCGACGGTGTCGCGGAAGCGATCGAACACGAAAGCAAACCGTGGTTTGCGGTGCAGTTCCACCCCGAGCGGATGACGCCGGACGTTCCGGAAGCCGCCGACGCGGGCGTGCTGTTCTCCTATTTTCTCTCCCTTTGCAAATAACGTTCCGATCTGCTCCCCTGCGGAGCGGATCTTTTTTTGCAGCGGCTATTGCAAAACGAACGATTCGGTGCTATAATGTACGGGATTACAACGCAAGGAGCGCGTTTCGCCATGTCCGTCAGAAAGAAAGAGAATCTGCTGATCTTCCTATGCTGGTTTGCCTATACGGCGTCCTACCTCGGAAGATACAGTTATAACGCCAATATCAACCTCATCCTGTCCGACTTCGGCGTAACGCACGGCGGTGCCGGACTCGTAACGACGATGTTCTTCTTCGCCTACGGAATCGGGCAGATCGTCAACGGCATCCTTTGCCGTTTCTACCCCAAAAGACAGGTCATCACGGGCGCGCTGGCGGTTTCCGCGGGGATCAACCTGGCAGTGTTCGCGGGCGCTCCGTTCGGAGCGATCAAATTTCTCTGGCTCGCCAACGGCGCCGCGCTTTCCGTTCTGTGGTCGTCGCTGGTGCTGACGCTCTCCGAACACATCGGAAAAGACAACCTCGGCCGCGCCATCGTGGTCATGAACACCACCGTCGCGGTCGGCAACTTCAGCGCCTACGGACTTGCCGGCATTTTCTCGTCGGCGGGCAATTACAAACTCTCGTTCCTGACCGCCGCCGGCATCATGGCGGTCGCCGGAATGCTGTGGTTTTTCGTCTATCCGACCGTTTCGGACGGCATTTCGTTCGTTCCCGAAGCCAAGGAAAAATCGTCCGGCACCGGCAGAAAAGCGGACGCGTGGCTGCTCACGGTCGTGATCCTGTTGGCCGTGTTCGCGGTGGCGGACAACCTCATCAAAGACGGTCTGCACACCTGGATCCCGTCCGTCCTTTCCGAAACGTTCGCGTTTGAAGACAGCAATTCGATCTTTTTGACGATGGCTTTGAATCTCTTTGCGGTACTCGGAACGTTCGTCGTAACGCTGATCCACAAAAAGATCGAGAACTTCGTCGTGCTTTCCACCCTGCTCTACGCGGTCGTGGCGGTGTTCTTGGC
>JAGHTH010000089.1 GCA_018065365.1 Candidatus Coliplasma caballi | reverse complement strand
CTTCCGTAGCGGAGCCGTTCGCGCGCGTAGGTCGAACTGACAAACGAGATCTCTCCCTTTGCGGGCAGGATCACGGTATCAACTCCCCCGAGGTCGCGGTGTTTTGCGGCAAGTTCCGATTCGTACGCATAGTCCGTTTCGGTTCTCGCCCCGCGCACGAACACGGGGTTTTCGTATTTCTTCACGAAATCCACCAGCAGCCCGTCGAACCGTTCCACCGTCACGGAGCCGTCGGGGAAACACGCGCGGATCGCTTCCAAACGCACTTCCTCCGGGAACGTCCCAGCTTTGTCGGGATTTCTCCCGAGCAGGATGACCACACGGTCAAACAGCGCCGCGGCGCGCTTCGCCAGGTCGTAATGTCCGACCGTGAACGGATCGAACGAGCCGGAAAGGATCGCCGTTCTCATACGTTTTCCTCCTTTTGCGCGCGGTAGATCGAAACGTGAACTTTCCCGAATCGGTGCAGTTTCTGCGTAAAGCGGTCGAGCGGCGCCGGAATGCCGTCCCGGTCGCTCTCGCAGACCAGAATGGCGTCGTCGGTCAGAATGTCCGCTTCGAGAATTCCCGCGAGCACCTCGTCGAGAATGCCCTTCGCGTAAGGCGGGTCCAGAAAGACCAGCCCGAATTTTTCTCTGCCTTTCGCGCCTTTCAGGTACTCTTTCCACTCCGCGCAGAGAATGCGGCAGTCGGGCATCAGCTTGGTGTGGACGGCGTTCTCCTTGATGATCGCCACCGCCTCGCGCGACGTGTCCGTGATGACCGCGGAAGCCGCCCCGCGCGAAAGTGCTTCCAGCGCGAGCTGCCCGGTGCCGCCGAACAGATCCAGCACCCTGCGGTCGTGCAGGTCAAATTGGATCGCCGAAAAGATCGCCTCTTTCGCGGCTTCGGTGGTCGGACGGGTGTCCAGCCCCTCCGGCGCTTTGAGTTTCGTTCCTCTTGCTTTTCCCGTAATGATTCTCATGTCAGTTTTCCTCTTTTTGTTCCGAAAAATGCTTCCGCAGGTTTTCCGCGGTCTCCTCGTTGATTCCCTTGACGGTCAACAGTTCCTCTTTGGTCGCGTTTTTCAGTTTTTCAAACGTGCCGAACCGTTCCAACAGCATCTGCGCTTTTTTCTCGCCGATCCCTTTGACCGCGACCAGCGAAGACTGCTTGACGGCTTTTCTGCGCCGCGCGTCCATCCGCGACAGCGCAAACCGATGCACTTCCTCTTGAATTTTGTACAGAAACACGAACACGTCCTGCCGTTTCGCGACGGAAAGTTCGCCGTACCCGTCGGTCAGCGTCCGCGTTTTGTGATGTTCGTCCTTGATCATCCCGAACACCGGGATGCAAAGCCCTTTCTCCCGCAAAACCTCCTGCGCCGCGCGCACCTGCGTTACGCCGCCGTCCATTAAGATCAGGTCGGGATATTCCCAGCCGTCTTCCGATCCGTCGTGCGAAAACCGCCTGTTCAGCGTTTCGGTCAGCGATCCGATATCGCTCTGCCCTTCCTGCTCCTTCATGTTGAACGAACGGTATTTCCGCTTGGCGAATTTCCCGTTTTCCAATACGATCATCCCGCAGGAAATATAGTCGTCGCCGCTGTTCGAAACGTCGTAGGACTCGATGCGGTCGGGAACGACCTCCAACTGCAAAAGCTGCGCGAACGACAGTAAAAATTTGTTCTGCTTTTCTTCTTCCGCCCGTTTGTGAAGCAAAAGCTGCTTCGCGTTTTCGGTCGCCCGGTCGGTCAGCGCCCGCAATTCGCCGCGCTTCGGCGTGTAAAGTTCGACCTTGCTCCCCGTCTTCTCGTGAAACCATCCCGCGAGCAGTTCGCTCTCCTCCTCGGGAAGTTCCATACTGACGCAGACCTTTTTCGGAATGAACCCGCGCAGCTCGTAATACCGCTGCAAAAGCCCTTCCAGCGCCGCGCCGTCCATCAGTTCGTCGGCGCCGAAAAAGAAACTGTCCCGATCCGTGATCGCGCCGTTCCGCACGAACAGCAGAGCGATCGCGCTGCCGAGATCGTCCGAATACACCCCGATGACGTCCGCGTTGAGATCGGGATCTCCGACGATCTGCTGCTTGTCGCCGATGCGCTTGACCGCTGCGATGCGGTCGCGGAATCCCGCCGCGCGCTCGTACTGTTCCTTTTCGCTCGCGTCGAGCATCTGCTCGGTCAGCGTTTTGACCAGCCCGCCGAAATCGCCTTTCAGAAGCCCCGCCGCGCCGTCCGCGAGCTTGCGGTATTCCTGCTCGCTGATCTGCCCTTTGATGCAGACGCCGCAGCATTGCCCGATGTGATAATCGAGGCAGGGGCGCCCTTTCCCGATGTCTTTCGGGAACTCACGGCTGCAGGTCGGCAGCCCGAACGTCTTGTTCGCGGTCGCGACGATCGACTTTGCCGTTCCGGTCGAGGAAAACGGCCCGAAATACAGGTCTTTGTCGCTCTTTCTGGTATAGACCAACGAAAGCCGGGGGTACTCCGCGTCGGAAAGACGGATGTACGGGTACGCCTCGCTCTCCTTGAGTTTGATGTTGTAATGTGGCATGAACTGCTTGATGAAGCGGTTTTCCTGCAGCAGCGCTTCCAACTCGGTCGCGGTGTGGTACACCTCGAAATCATCGACCGATCGGATCATCTTTTCGGTCTTCCCGAAATGCGGCACGGACGGCGAAAAATAACTCGACACGCGGTTGCGGAGCGCTTTGGACTTTCCGACGTAAATGACCGTGCCGTTTTTATTGTGCATCAGATAAACTCCCGGTGTCAGCGGGAGCAGCTTTGCTTTTTCGAATAACTGCTCTTTGGTCATACAGCGGAGCGTTCCTTTCTGTCTGCGGCAGGGTTTTCGGGAAAAAGCTCGTTCCGTGCCGAAAACGCAAAAAACGGAAAAGCGTACGCTTCTCCGTTCGTTGTCTTCTGATTTGCGGTCGTTCTTCCGCTCACAAGATCGGAGAACCGTCAGTCTTCCATGCGAAGAATGACCTCGGTCAGACCGTTCAGCGCTTCTTCTTCATCCGCGCCGTCCGCGATCAGCGTAACCTCGTCGCCCTTGGAAACTCCCAACGAAAGAATGCCCAAAAGACTCTTGGCGTTCGCTCTGCGGTCGCCGATTTCTACCCAAAGGGAAGATCTGAAATTGTTTGCGGTCTGGATGAACGTGGTCGCCGGACGCGCGTGCAGGCCTTTTTCGTTTGCAATGGTTACATTTTTAGTCAACATACCGATAACTCCCCGATATTATACATTCATACTGAAATTCATTATAGCAGTTCTTCTTGCAAAAATCAACGGCATTATTTCTAAATTGAACTTGCAAAAAGCCGCGTTTTTGGTGTTTTTGCACTAATGAGACTGCACGGAAGTGATGAGAAGTTCAAAAACGGCGTCGCCCGTCGATACCCGCAGCGTCCCGCCCGGAACGATCGTCTCTCCGTTTTGCAGGCAGACGAATTCGCCCGAAAGATACCCTCTCGCGCTCACGCTGCCGGTCAGGTTCAGTTTGCCGTTCGGCACGCCGACCACCGTTCCGTCGGTCAAAGTTTCGGAATTCTCGGCGCTCTCGGTCGTACAGACCAGCACCTCGCCCAAAGAACTCCCGTCGGACGCGAGAAGAACGGTTTTGACGTTCAGCCGCGCAGCGACGGCAGGATCGACGTTTTCCACGCGGAACTCGTAGGTAACGACACGGTCCGCCTCCTCGGAAAACCACTTGCGGATCTCGCCGCGGAACACGAACGCCGCGACCGCCGCCGCGATCAGAAGGATGATCGCAATATCAATCGCGCCGATGCGCTTTCTCTTTTCGCTCATTCCGCCACCTCGCTAACCTGCTCGACGCTCGCGCTTCCCGCGTAGCCGCCGGTCATCAGATCCAGCGTCAGTCCCGCCGCGATCTGCGTATCGCCGACGTAATATCCGTCCGGCTTCTTCTCGGCAGACACCGTGATCGTAACGGTTACGTCGCGCAGCGTTTCGGAACGCGACTGCCGGTACGAATACGCCCCTTCCTCTTTGGGTGTGGGGTCAAACGTGCGGATCAGCGACGCCGTCCCGTAAGAACTCACGACGGTACCCATCGAAACGCCCTCGCGGTCGTACAGCCCTTTGCCTTCCGAAAAACAGCCCGCGTAAGCGATTTCCACTTCGGAAAACGTAACGGTATATTCCAACTCCACCGTATTCTGCGACGTCCTGCGGTCAAACCAGAACACGCCCGCGGCAATGCCGGCGGCGATCAGTACCAACAGTACGAGGTCGAATACGGGAACTCTTTTTTTCTTGTTCATCGTCTTTGCCCATCCTTTCATGACAGCGCGGCTTCGTCCGACTGCTCCGCGCCCGCGTACAGTCCGCGCGGGATCGTCATCGCGGCGCAGATGCAGAAGAACACCCCAAGCACGCGCAGATCGGAAAACACGTCCGTAAACCCTGCGGAAACCAGAAACGCGGCAGCGCCCGCCGCCAACCCTCCGCAGATCTTCCGCACAAGCGGGATCGGCTCTTTTTGCAGGCAGCAGCCCATACATTGCAGGGCAAACCCCGCCGTCAGCGCAAACGCGATCAACTGCACGATACCGCCTTCCAGCAGAATGCGGGAATACAACCCGCAGGACACCCCGTCAAGCAGGATCCCACAGGCGCCCGCCGCCGAAGTGATCGCCTTTTCTCCCGCGCCGATGCCGGTCAGCCAGAATCGGTGCAGAAGCACGCCCGGTGCGTGTGAAAGCCCGGCGTTCAAAGTCCCCATCCCGCTTCCGAACGCGGAAACCACGAGCGGAACGGTCAGAACGCCCGCCACGGCGGCGCCGATCGCCGCACGGTGCGCGACCGCGAAATAGAAGAGCGCCACGAGCAGCGCGCCCAGCCACAACCACGGGTCGCCGAGCAAATATCCCAACGCGGCGGAAAGTCCGAGACAGGCAAAGCCGGCAAATCGCTTTGCGGAAAACAACGCGATCGGCAGCAGCGTCAGCAGGTAGCAGCGCAGCACCGTCGGGGAAAGTCCCCATTCCGGAAGCGCGATCTGCCACGCCGCGGGAGCAAACCGCTCCAACAGTCCCGTAGCCGCGGGTAACAGCAACGTAAAGATCCCGCCGTACAGCAGGCAGGAAAGGAATTTCCGGAACAGCGCCTCGGTCTTGACGAGATTGACCGTCAGGATCCAGAGCAGCCCGTACAGCAGTACGGTCTTCGCCGTTTCCGTTTCGCCCCCGCTCCACGCGGCAGCCCGGAAGGCAAGCACGCAAAGCAGCAGGAACGCTTCGCCCGCGCCGAAACGGAAATTGCGTTTCAGCCGCAGGAATTTACTGAAATAGGAGACCGCCGCTCCGCACGCCGCCATCGCGGTCGCGGAAAGCGGTGCGACCGGCAGCAGAATGACCGCCGCCATCAACCCCACCTCGGGGACGCAAAGAACGATCGCGCAGAACAGCACGCTCGCCGTAACGGCAAGCACCCTCGCCGGCGAAAAGAACACCGACAGCAGCCCGAGCGTCGTTCCGAACACGAACGCAAGCCCGCCTCGCGCGGACACCCGCTCGCCCGGATCTTCCCGCACGGACGCGGGATCGACTCCCAGCACGCGCAAGAACAACCACGAAAGCAGCCGGTTTTCCCGGCACGCCCGGTTGACCGGTTTCCCGGAGAACAACAGCGGCACCGACGCGAGCAGCAGGCACGCCGCCACGATCGGATCCGCGAGCGTATAAGCGCCGTACGCCATTCCGAAATAATAACTCAGCACGAGTCCGCCGATCGCGTACAGCGCGGAGAACAACCCCACGATCCCGAAGAATCGCACGCGGGTGTGCAGGAACGCGCGCCGCAGCTTCGCCGTCAGCGCAAAGATCCGGCTCCGGTCCGCACCGACCGCAACGGCTTTCCGGAACGTCGCGGAAGAAGCGTCCGCCTTTTGCAGCGACCGCACGCCGCGCATCAGCAGACCGTTCCGCCACGCCCGTTCGACACGATCCGCGCCGCAAAGCACGCCGGAAGCGACGCCGTGCGTCAGCGACCAGGAGATCCGCGCGGACAATCTGCCGGACGCGGACAAAAACACGCTGTTCGCGCGCAGACGCCGGAACAGGCGCGAGCCCGTTTTGCCGCCCGTCTTTTTTACGAGCTTGCGGGCTGCTCTATTCGCTTTATACGTTTGGATCAGTCCGTTCGTCGCCATCTTCCATTCCCAACGCTTTCCAAAGATCGGGGCGTTTTCGTTTGGTCCGTTCGATCGACTGCTCTTTCTTCCACTTTGCCTGCAGCGCGTGGTTGCCGTTGATCAGCACCTCGGGGACTTCCAACCCCTCGTACACGCGCGGCTTGGTGTATTGCGGATATTCCAACAGCCCGTCGGAAAGACTCTCGTTTTCATAACATTCCCGGTTTGCAAGCACGCCGTCTTGCATACGGGACACGCAATCGACCAGGATCGCGGCGGGAAGTTCTCCCCCGGTCAGAACGTAATCGCCTGCCGAGATCTCCTCGTCCACTTCCAGATCGATGATGCGCTCGTCGATCCCCTCGTAATGCCCGCACAGCAGGATCAGCCGGTCATACTCGCAAAGTTCCCGCGCCCGCTGCTGCGTCAGCACTTTTCCCTGGGGGGAAAGATAGATCGTGCGGGTTTTCCCCGCTTCCATCGCTTTGACGGCGCGGATACAGTCCACGGCGGGCTGGCACGCCATAACCATGCCGAACCCTCCGCCGTAAGGCGTGTCGTCAACCTTTCGATGCTTGTCCTTGGTGTAATCCCGGATATCATGGCAATGAACGTCAATAAGACCGGCACTCCGGGCTCTGCCCAGAATGCTGGCCGAAAAAATACTTTCCATCATATCGGGAAATAACGTCAGAACGTCAAATCGCATACCATTCGTCCATTCCGTCGATCAGCGTTACGACGATCGCTTCGCCCGGTTTGACCGAAACGATCAGATCCTTGACGGCGGGGAACAGAAATTCCTTTCCGCCCTCGGCGATGTGCCATAAGATCTTTCCGCCGCGCTCCTCGACTTCCCGTAATGTTCCGATGACGGCGTTCGTCCGTCCGGCCGTCACGGGCGTTCCGATCAGGTCGTCGTTGAACCAACTGCCTTCCGGCAAAACAACGTCTTCCCGGTCGAACCAGACCGTGCGTCCCGTCAGCGAACTGACGGCGGTGCGATCGGGGAACTCCCGGAAGATCACGGTCCCCAGATGAGGAAGAAAGCGTTCCACAGTCAGGGCACGCTTTCCTTCCGGATCCAGATACAGTTTTTCCACCCCCGAAAGAAACTCCGGGGAATCACACCAGCAATCGAAACGGATCTCGCCCTTCAGACCTCTGGGCGAATTCAGCCGTCCCGCTTCCAGAAACCGTTTCATCAGAGGATGTCCACGATGACACGCTTGCCTTCTTTGGCAGCGGCGGCGCGCATCACGGTACGGATGCTCTTCGCGATTTTGCCTTCCTTACCGATCACACGGCCGACGTCCTGCTTGGCAACCGTCAGTTCGAGGACGACGGTATCGCCTTCGTCCCGTTCCTCCACGGAAACCTGATCGGGATGCTCCACGATCGCTTTTACAAGATCGGTCAGCGTCTGCTTCATCAGATAACTCCGTTCTTTTTGAGCAGATCACGCACGGTTTCGGTGGGCTGTGCGCCGTTCGCGATCCACTGCTTTGCCTTTTCCGCGTCGATCGTAAAGACAGACGGCTCGGTCAGCGGGTTGTAAGTACCGATCTCCTCGATGAATCTGCCGTCGCGGGGTGCGCGGGAATCTGCAACGACGATGCGGTAATAGGGCGCCTTCTTTGCGCCGAGTCTTCTGAGTCTGATTTTGACTGCCATGGTTAAGTTCCTCCGTAATTGGATAAAAATTTATTTTTTCTTTTTTTATTTTTCGATTCTGTTTCCGCTTTTCGCGGGGTTCCCCGGAGAATCGCTCCCCGGCTTGCATCAGATTCCGAACATTCCTCTGAATTTCCGGTTTTTCTTTCCGCCGCCCATGAACTTCTTCATCATGTCCTTGGTCTGTTCGTACTGCTTGAGCAATCGGTTGATCTGCTCGACCGTCGTTCCGCTGCCTGCCGCGATACGCTTTTTGCGGTTGGAATTCAATACGTTCGGATGCGTCCGCTCGTAAGGCGTCATCGAAAGAATGATCGCCTCGGTCTTCGCCATCGCTTTTTCGTCGATCTTCGCGTCTTTCAGCGCGCCGGGCTTAACGCCGGGCATCATGCCGAGCAGCTGATCCATCGAGCCCATTCCTTTGAGCTGTTCGAGCTGGTCAAGAAAATCTTCCAGCGTAAAAGTCTGCTCGCGGAACTTCCGCTCCAATTCGGCGGCTTTCTTCTCGTCAACCGCCTGCTCCGCCTTTTCGATCAGCGAAAGCACGTCGCCCATCCCGAGAATACGGGATGCCATGCGGTCGGGATAGAACGGCTCGATCGCGTCCAGCTTCTCGCCCGTACCGATGAACTTGATCGGCTTCCCGGTAACGTACCGCACGGAAAGCGCCGCGCCGCCTCGGGTATCGCCGTCGAGTTTGGTCAAGATCACGCCCGTGATGTCAAGCAGCTCGTTGAACTTTTCCGCCACGTTGACGGCGTCCTGACCGGTCATCGAATCGACGACCAGCAGAATCTCGGTCGGATCGGCGACCTCTTTGATCTCCTGCAATTCCGCCATCAGTTCTTCATCGACGTGCAGACGTCCCGCCGTATCGATGAACACCATGTCGTGTCCGTACTTCACGGCGTATTTCAACGCCTCTTTCACGGTTTCGGCGGGCTTCTGCGTCCCGCGCTCAAACACGGGAACTCCCACCTGCTCCGCCACGACCTGCAGCTGTTTGATCGCTGCGGGACGGTAAATATCGCAGGCGACCAACAGCGGATTCTTGCCCTGCTTTTTATACATTTTCGCGAGCTTCGCGGTGTGCGTCGTCTTACCGGAGCCCTGCAAGCCGCACATCAGCACGACCGTGGGCGGTTTGGGCGCGATGGTCAGTTTGGAATTCGTTCCGCCCATCAACTCGGTCAGTTCCTCGTTGACGATCTTCACGATCTGCTGACCGGGCAGCAGACTTTCCAGCACTTCGCTCCCGACGGCGCGTTCCGAAACCTTCGCGACGAACGCCTTGACCACCTTGAAGTTGACGTCGGCTTCCAGCAGCGCGAGCTTGATCTCACGCATACCCGCCTTGACGTCCGCTTCGGTCAGTTTGCCTTTGCTGCGGAACTTTTTGAACGCCTCGGATAATTTATCGGCAAGGTTTGAAAACATCAGTGATCTCCTTCGTTTTCGGCAGTGAACAGGTCGGCGATCCTCCCCGCGAGTTCTTTGGTTTCCGGCTCTGCGCTCTCACGGGCAATTTCTTCCGCAAGCGCCACCGCGCGTGCGGCTTTCTCCGAGAATCCGAGCGCCTTTTCCAAAGCGAGCAATTCCTGCTCGCCTCTGCGGATGGCGTCGTGTACGCCCTGCCTGGTGATCCCGAGATTTTCGGAGATCTCCGCGAGCGAAAGATCGTCCGCGTAATAGAACTCCAGAACTTCTCTGCATCTTCCCGACAGCGCGTTCCCGTAAAGATCCAGCAGCGCGCAAAGGGTTTCCCGACGCGGTGCCATCTTTCCGGTCCCCTCTTTCTTTTCGCCGCGTAAACGGCGCAAGTCCTGTAAAGCGATTTGCTTTACAGGACTATTATACACGGTTTTTTTCATTTGTCAATAGGTTTTTCGCGAAATTTTCGCGCACGGCGCCCCGTTTTCGCTCGTTACCGTGAGATCTGCGTCCTGCGGAGCGCTGCCCTCCGTCAAAACGCCCGCCAGCGCTTCTTCCGCCCAACGCATCACTCTGCGGCAAACTTCCCTCGCGCCGCGGTTGCCGTCCGCCGCCGCGCTTTCGACCGCTTTTTGCAAAAACGCCTCGTCAAACTTCACGCAGATACCCTGCCCGGCGAGTTTTTCCTCGATCGTGCGTGCGCGTTCGGAAGCGATC
>JAGHTH010000028.1 GCA_018065365.1 Candidatus Coliplasma caballi | reverse complement strand
TCGGTGTATCGGGCGTTTTCGGACGGTTTTCTGGAAAAAACCGCGCGGATGCTCACGGACACCGAGATCCGAACGCTTGCGCCGTCCTGCTTTGCGATCACCTGCGAACTCGCGGCGCGCTTTTTGGACGATTATCTGGTCGGCGACCGCTATTTTCGGATTCGCTTCCCGGAGCAGAATCTCGCCCGCGCAAAATGTCAGATCGCGCTCGCTAAGGATATGCTGTCCAAAATGAAAAAAATGAACGCGGTCGCGCTTCAAAGCGCTGAAAAATATCGCTGAACACTTGCAAAAGGCGCGTTTTTATGGTAAACTATATAACAATGAATCAAACGATTTCAAACAGGCAGTTTTACAAAAAGGAATGGACAAAACGATGGATCAGATTACCAAAACGCTTGCTTCCGAACTCGGAAAGAACGAAACTTACGTGCAGAACGTGATCAACCTGCTCGACGAGGGCAACACGATCCCGTTTATCGCGCGATACCGCAAGGAAGCGCACGGCGCAATGGACGACACGACGCTGCGCACGCTGGAAGAACGCCTGCGCTATCTGCGCAACCTGAACGAACGCAAAGCGGAAGTCCGCGCGAGCATTGAATCGCAGGGCAAACTGACCGACGAACTCTCCGCCGCGATCGAAAAGGCGGCGACGCTCGCCGAGGTCGAAGACCTGTACCGCCCGTACAAACCCAAGCGCCGCACCCGCGCCACGATCGCCAAAGAAAAAGGATTGGAGCCGCTCGCGCTCGAACTGTTCGCGCAGAAGCCCGACGTCGGCGATCCGCTCGAACTTGCCGCGGCGTATATCGACGCCGAAAAGGGTGTGGAGACTGCCGAAGACGCTTTGCAGGGCGCGTCAGACATCATCGCGGAAGTGATTTCGGACTCCGCGGACGTTCGGAAAGAACTGAAGGCGCTGATTCGCAGACAGGGCGTGATGACTTCGTCGAAAGCGCAGGACGAAGATTCCGTCTATTCCACCTACTACGAATTTTCTTCGCCCGTGAACAGATTGCAGGGGCATCAGATCCTTGCTTTGAACCGCGGCGAAAAGGAAGAATTCCTCAAAGTGTCGCTCGTGTTGGATCGCGACACCGCGCTTGCGGCGCTGAATCGCGCGCTGGTACGGATCGGCACCAAGGCGCAATCGTTCATCGAAAGCGCGATCGCCGACGGCTACGACCGCCTGCTCGCCCCCTCGATCGAAAACGAGATCCGCGGCGAACTGACCGACGCGGCGTCGGAAGGCGCGATCCGCAATTTTGCCTTGAACCTCAAACCGCTTCTGATGCAGCCGCCCGTCAAGGGAAAGGTAACCATGGGGCTGGATCCGGGCTACCGTATGGGCTGCAAAGTCGCCGTTGTGGACGGCACGGGCAAGGTGCTGGACACCACCGTGGTCTATCCCACCTACGGCGAAAGACAAAAGCAGGAAGCGATCGACAAATTGTCCGTTCTGATCCGCAAGCACGGCGTCGAGCATATCGCGATCGGCAACGGAACGGCGTCGCGTGAGACCGAACAAATGGCGGCGGAACTGCTGCGCAAATGCACCGGCGCAAGCTATATGATCGTCAGCGAAGCGGGAGCCTCGGTCTATTCGGCTTCCAAACTCGCCGCGGAAGAATTCCCGCAGTACGACGTAAACCTGCGTTCTGCGGTCTCGATCGCGAGAAGATTGCAGGATCCGCTTGCCGAACTCGTCAAAATCGATCCGAAAGCGATCGGCGTCGGGCAGTATCAGCACGATATGCCGGTCAAACGCCTTGACGAATCCCTAAACGCCGTCGTCGAGGATTGCGTGAACGCCGTCGGCGTCGATCTGAACACCGCCTCGCCCTCTCTGCTCGAGCGCGTTTCGGGCTTGAACTCCACCACGGCAAAGAACATCGTCGCGTTCCGGGAATCCAACGGCGCGTACGCAAACCGCAGACAGCTTCTCAAAGTTCCCAAACTCGGACCGAAAGCGTTTGAACAGTGCGCGGGCTTCTTGCGGATCCCCGAAAGCAAGAACGTGTTGGAACGCACCGGCGTGCATCCCGAAAGCTACGAGGCGGCAGAAAAACTGCTCTCGCTCTGCGGATACGAACTCGCCGACGCGGGAAAAGGCGGCGTGGAGGGCTTGCAGGAGCGCGTAAAGGCGATCGGCGAGGAGAAACTCGCCAAGGAGTGCGGGATCGGTGTCCCGACCTTGCGCGACATCGCGTTGGAACTGCAAAAACCGGGGCGCGATCCCCGTGAACAACTTCCGCCCCCGATCTTCCGTACCGACGTGCTGGAACTGAAAGACTTGCAGCCCGGCATGGAACTGACCGGTACGGTGCGCAACGTCATCGACTTCGGTGCGTTCGTCGATATCGGCGTGCATCAAGACGGTTTGTGCATATTTCCGAGATCGCGGATCGCTATATCAAACACCCGAGCGAAGTGCTTTCGGTCGGCGACGACGTCAAAGTGGTCGTCCTTTCGGTCGATCTCAAAAAGCAGCGCATCGCGCTTTCGATCAAACGTGTCGGAAAGCAAGTCAATGCCGCGGGCAAATAACGGAGAAAGACTATGACTTACGAAGAAATCAAACGCAATCCTTCGATCAATGCCTATATCAAAACCGCCGACGAATCTTTGAACGCGCTCGGATATACCGAGCATAGTTATGCGCACGTTACGGCGGTCGCCGAAAAGACCGGGTATATCCTGAAAACACTCGGCTATGATGAGCGAACGGTCGAACTCGGAAAAATCGCGGGGTATCTTCACGACATCGGCAATCTGATCAACCGGATCGACCACAGCCAGAGCGGCGCAATGATGGCGTTTCGAATTCTGGATCATCTTCATTTTCCCGCCGAAGAAACGGCGATGATCGTTTCTGCGATCGGGAATCATGATGAGGGGACGGGAACGCCGGTCAGTCCGCTTGCCGCCGCATTGATCATAGCCGATAAATCGGACGTGCGCCGCAACCGTGTGCGCAACGACGATATCGCGGCCTTTGATATCCACGACCGCGTGAATTATTCGGTCACAAAAGCGGAGCTGAAAATCGATCCCGAACGTACGGTCATCGAACTGAAACTGCAGATCGACACGCAGTACGGAAGCATTATGGAATATTTTGAGATCTTTATGGAGCGCATGATCCTGTGCCGCAAAGCCGCCGAAAAACTCGGCTTGTGCTTTCAGTTAATGATCAACGATACGCAGCTGATATAAACCGCTGTCCGT
>JAGHTH010000050.1 GCA_018065365.1 Candidatus Coliplasma caballi | reverse complement strand
TAATAAGATTATTTTTGTAAGGAGTGGGAGAAAATGACGGCGATCAAAGATTATTTCCAGTATGTCGGAAATCAATTGCTGTCTATTTCGGTTGTGGATGTCATTGACATCCTTTTGGTTGCGTTTATCTTTTATTACGTTTTTCAGTTCATGCGGAAACGCAGAGCCGGAAAACTTCTTGCCGGAATTCTCCTTCTCATCGTAATGCTTCTGATTAGCAGTATTACGGGAATGAAAGCGCTGAATTACATTCTGACCAATTTATTCTCAATGGGGATCCTATCTCTGATCGTTGTGTTCCAACCGGAACTGCGCAGTTTTTTGGAGAAAGTCGGTGGATCGACCTTCCGCAATTTCCGTGCCAAAGGGGATCAGGAGGGCGAGATCCGCACTATGATCTCCGAAGTTTGCACGGCGGCACAGAATCTGGCCGATAAAAAGACCGGCGCGCTGATCGTTTTTGAACGCGCGACGAAGCTCGGCGATCAGATCCGTACCGGTACAATCCTGGATGCAAACGTTACATCGTATCTTCTTGAGAATATTTTTTATGACAAAGCGCCTTTACACGACGGAGCTGTCATCATCAGCGGTGTTAGAATCAATTCGGCGGGTTGCTTCCTGCCGCTTTCCACAAACAACGACTTGCACAAAGATCTCGGTACCAGACACCGTTCCGGAATCGGAATGAGCGAAAACAGCGACGCGATCGTTGTGATCGTATCCGAGGAAACCGGCACGATCTCCGTTGCAATGGAAGGAGAACTGAAACGCGGTTTTGACAAGTCTTCTCTTGAAAATCTGTTGAATCAGCTTCTCCTGAACGATAGCGCCATTACGGAAAAGGTCTTCACACAGATCAAGGATCGTTTCTCCAGAAAGGGGGGCAATTCCAAGGATGAAGATTAAACTTTCCGAAAACAAAGGAAAAATCGCGATTTTTATCGTTGCGCTGTTCGGGGCTCTGATTCTTTGGATCTATGCGATCGGGTACGATACGCAGGAGTCCTCCCGCTCTTTCGGCGGAATTCCGGTTGAGATTACGGGCGTAAACAGCAGTGATACACGGTTGCCGGGATCGGAGATTTCTCCGTTTCGGTCGATGTTGATGTTGTAGGGACGCGTGCTGCGCTGAATAACGTTTCTTCTTCTGATTTCCGCGCGTACGTCGATATTTCCGCGGTGAATAAACCCGGCTACGCGACTTTGCCGGTTATCGTCGTCGTTCCCAACGGTTTGAACGCAGAGGATCAATCGGTTAAGAACGTTTCGCTGTATATCGACAAATTCACTTCCAAATCCGTCAATATCCAGATCGAAAAGACGTTTCTGTCCGAGTACAGCATCGGCGAAATCAATACCGATCTGTATGCGGTCAGCCTGTACGGACCGGAAAGCGAATTGGAGAATGTGGAAGCATATTGCACGTTTGATCTCGGTAATATCACACAGTCTGTCATTCATGTCAGCGGAAACATTATGCTTCGGGATTCGGTTACGAAAACGAAAATCTCCAGCCCTTATATCACGATGAACAGCAATACCGTTGAGGTTACGTTTGTCATGTACCGCGAGAAAAACATTCCCGTTGAACTGAATCTGACCGGCGGAACTTTCGTGCCGGAAGACGTTCAGTTTAATCTTTCCGAGCCGTATGTTTCGTTGTACGGCCCGGTTGACGAACTTTCCGCTTTGGACTCTCTCAAACTTGTTTGCGATGAGAATAAAATTGTAAGTCTGAAAGACCAGTCGATTCCCGTTTCCGAATTGCTTGCCGCCAATGGACTGTCCGAGCACGTGAGCACCAAGAAAGCGGATCTGGTTCTGACTTATTCCGTTGTTCTTCCGAAAGTGATTTACAGAACGATCAATTTGCCTGTATCGTCGATTACGTTCTCGGGCGTTCCTTCGGGGAAGACGTTGTCCGTTATCGGCTCCGAGCCGATTGAGGTCGTTATCTTCGGAGATCCGGATACGGTCAAGAAATACCAATCGAAAACGCTGTCTGCGACAATTGACTATGCTTCGATCATTCAGAATGCTTCCGGAAATTATTACGGCATTCTGGTGTTCCAGACCGGAGACAGCCGCGTCGGAATTTCCGGCGAAGAATATTCCGTTTTGCTTGATCTCAAGGGCTGACGGAAGCACTTAAACTCGTATTAAATTGAAAGGAGGCAGAGTCATGACAGAAAGAAAGTGGGTCATTCAGGAAACCGACGAGCAGAATGCCGAACGTTTGCAGCAGGAGCTTGGTGTGTTCCCTCTGACCGCAAAATTACTCTCGAACAGAGGGTTCGACTCGGCCGATAAAGTAAGAGAATTTCTCAACAAAGATCAAATTCCGCTTCACGATCCTTTCCTTTTGAAGGATATGGATAAAGCGGTGGCGCGCGTGCGTCAGGCAATCAAGAACAAGGAACACGTTTGCATCTACGGAGACTACGATGTGGACGGCGTTACCTCGACGATGATGCTCTATACGTATCTGACGGAATGCGGGGTAAAATGTGAGTATTTTATTCCCGACCGTATTTCCGAAGGATATGGATTGAGTTTGCCCGTGATTCAAAGAATGGTCGGCAGTGTGGATATGATCATTACTGTTGATACCGGCATCACGGCAATCGAGGAAGCGCGCTATGCCAAGGAACAGGGGATCGACATGGTCATTACCGACCATCACAGTTGCCGTGAAACTTTGCCGGACGCGTACGCTGCTGTAAACCCGCACCGTGACGATTGCGCGTACCCGTTCAAGAATCTCGCCGGTGTCGGCGTCGTGTTCAAGCTTCTATGTGCAGTTGATGGTAACACGGATCGGATTTGCGAACGGTATTCCGATATTGTTGCGCTCGGTACGATTGCCGACGTAATGCCGATCGTGGACGAAAACCGCAGAATTGCTTCCATGGGGTTGAAAAAACTCGAAACTGTTCGTTCTCCCGGAATTCTCGCCTTGATGCGCCATGCCGGGATCATCAAGCGTGGCCATCAGGTCAAAAAGATCACGTCTTCCACGGTTGGTTATGTGTTGGCTCCCCGTATTAACGCTGCAGGCAGAATTGGTACCGCATCCCGTGCGGTAGAACTTCTTGCTACGCAGGATGAGGTCGTTGCCGACCGGATCGCGTTTGAACTTTGTGAAATCAACAAGCAGCGCCAGGAGACAGAGCAGGAAATTTATGAGCAGGCGTTGAAACAGATCCATGATGAATGTGCAGGAGATTGTTTCTTCGTCCTTGCTTCTGACGGATGGCATCAGGGTGTTATCGGAGTTGTAGCTTCGAAGATTGCTGAAAAATTCTCCGCCCCCTGTATTCTCTTTTCCTTTGACGGCGATGTTGCCAAAGGTTCCGGACGTAGCATCAAAGGTTTCTCTTTGATGGATGCTCTTGCATCCTGCGGCGATTTGCTGACGGAATACGGCGGCCATGAACTTGCTGCCGGACTTTCCATTGAAAGAAGTAAGATAGAAGAATTCCGCAAGCGCATTAACGAATACGCTTCGCAGTTCCTGACTCGAAGCGATACCGCGCTCCCGCTTGAAATCGAATGCCGTGTGGATTTCTCCGATATCACGATGAAGGGCATTGAAGAAATGCAGACGATGGAGCCGTTTGGCTTGCAGAATCCGCAGCCGGTGCTGATGATGCGGCACGTTGCGATTTCCGATATCGTTCCTCTTTCGGAGGGGAAGCACTGTAAGTTCAAGCTTCGCCCTGCAGATAAACGGTTCAGCACCGAAATCAACGCGATCTATTTTTCCGTTCCCGCAGATCTCCATTTGTGCGAGGGAAATATCGTTGACGTTGTGTTTACTGCCGATATCAACGAGTACATGGGAATTCGGTCGCCGCAGTTGACCGTGAAAGCGATCCGTCTTTCCGATATGGATGGCGATGATACGACCGACGGCGAAGAAACTTACCGCCGTTTGATCGATGAGGACGACGTTTCCGACGTTTCGAAGGACGACGTCCCGACGCTGAACGATTTCCGCAATATTTACAAGTTCTTGAAACGCGACGTTCTTGAAAGCAGCAAGCAGATGGCTGTTGCAGCCACTTGCCGCGCTCTTGAACAAGAGGATATTCACGTTACGTACTGCAAAGTCAAGATCGTTTTTGACGTTCTGAAAGACGAAGGACTCATTGACTGTAAATACAGCAACGAAGGGAAAGTTGCCGAAATCAGCATTCTTCCCGTCGGCAAGAAGGTCAATTTGGATCAATCTCCCTTACTCAGACGGATCAGAGAAAAACATAAACTCATTTAAACCTTTATTCGAGGCCGATCATGGAATATGATGTAAACAGCTTGTTCGCTCGCTGCAGAGAAGCCGGCTGTTATGACGTGGACAAAATTGAACGCGCTTACCGCGTCGCCGAAAATATGCACGCGGGTCAGAAACGGATTTCCGGAGAAGATTATATTATCCATCCGATTGCCGTTGCGACGATTGTCTTTGAATGTCAGCTTGACACGGACTCTATCTGCGCGGCATTTCTGCACGATACCGTTGAGGATTGCTCTGAAAAAATCTGTCTGGATGATATTCGGAGAGAGTTCGGAAATGACGTCGCGGATATCGTGGACGGCGTTACAAAACTGAATATTCCTTTTGAGACCAAGCAGGAAGCAAGCATTCGCAACCTTCGTAAAATGTTTCTTGCGATGTCCAAAGATCTGCGCGTGATTTTTGTGAAGCTTGCGGACAGACTGCATAATATGCGCACTTTGTCTGTTCGCAAACCCGAAAAGCAGCGTTCGATCGCTCTGGAAACCATGCACGTCTATGCGCCGATCGCGCACCGTCTCGGTATGCAGAAGATCAAACAGGAACTTGAACAGCTTGCGCTTTCGTTTCTGGACCCGATCGGTTTTCAGGAAGTTCAGAAAGACACCGAGAAACGTTACGGCGAAAGCAAGGACTTCCTGGAAGAAGCTACCCGGAAAGTTCGCGACGCGCTTGATTCGTATGGGATCAAATACACGTTAACCGGTCGAGTCAAAACAATTTACAGCATCTATAAGAAGATGTATAACCAGAACAAATCGTTTGACGAAATCTACGATTTCTATGCGATGCGTGTGCTGGTCGATACCGAACTGGATTGTTATACCGTTCTCGGTATCATTCACGAAAAATTCAATTCCATGCCCGGTCGATTCAAAGATTATATTTCGACGCCTAAGCAGAACATGTACCGTTCTCTGCATACGACGGTTATCGGAACGGAAGGCATTCCGTTTGAAGTGCAGATTCGTACGTGGGATATGCATAGGATCGCGGAATACGGTCTTGCTGCGCATTGGAAATACAAATCCGGAGAACAGGCAAACAATGATCTGGATGAAAAACTCCGTTGGATCCGTTCCTTACTTGAAATGGATACAATCGGAACCGATCCGGATGAATTCATGCATTCGTTGAAGGTCAATCTGTTTGAGGATGAGATCTTTGTATTTACGCCCAGGGGCGACGTTGTAAGTTTGCCCGTGAACAGTACGCCCGTTGATTTTGCTTATACGATTCACTCCGCCGTCGGTAATAAGATGGTCGGCGCGAAAGTCAACGGAAACATTGTTCCGATCGACTCCGTTCTGCAAACGGGTCAGATCGTTGAAGTTCTGACCAACCCGAACTCCAAAGGGCCGAGCCGCGACTGGCTGAACTTCGTAAAATCGAGCGAAGCGAGAAATAAGATCCGCATGTTTTTCAAAAAAGAAATGCGGGCCGAGAACATTGAGATCGGCAAACAGCTGATCGATAAAGAACTGAAGCGTTTCGGTCATAAATATACGGAAGCGCAGCGCGATGAGATCATTGACGCGCTTGCAGACCGTATGGGATTTGCCGAAGGGGACGATTTCTACAACAGCATCGGATTTGGCGGCCTCGACAGCGAAAAACTCGGCATCCGTTTGCGCGAGGAATTCAATCGAATCGTCGTTCCTGTCGCGGAACCCGAACCCGTTGCGCCGACGCAACCGGATATTCAAAACCGTACGGAACGGTTTGACAGGAAGAATAAAAAATCTTCCGAAAGCGTCATCGTAGATAACGTGGAAGGATGCGCCGTCAAGTTTGCAAAATGCTGTTCGCCGCTACCCGGTGATCAGATCATCGGTTTTATTACACGCGGTTACGGTATTTCCATTCACAAATACGATTGTCCGAACGTTCAGGCGGGATTGAAAAAGCAGGATGAGCTTGATCGTTGGGTAACTGCATCCTGGACCGGAAGAGCGGAGAAAAAAGCACTTGGCGGGTTTGAGGTATTCATTATCGTCAGCGCGTACTATTCTCCGAGTATTATCGCCGACGTTTCGATCATGCTTCGTGATATGAAAGTTGAAATGACTTCTTTGACAACCAAAGAGAGCAACGATTTGATTTTCATTACCTGCGGCGTTCGCTGTACCGACATCGATCACGTGAATTTCATTATGCAATCTTTACGGAAAGTCAAAAATGTGTTTGAAGTCAAGCGAGGAAACGGCTGATGAAAATTGTTGTGCAGCGCGTTCATGAGGCGACCTGCCGTGTGGACGGGCAAGTGGTTTCGCAGATCGGCAACGGATTGCTGGCTTTTGTCGGCGTAGCTGATACAGACACAGATGCCGACCTTTTGAAAGGCACTTCCAAATTGTCCGGTTTACGCATTTTTGAAAATGAAGAAGGGAAGATGTCGCTTTCGACGACGGATATCGGGGGCGAAATCATGATCATTTCCAACTTTACGCTTCTCGGAAGAGTGCAAAGAGGGTTTCGCCCCGATTGCACGCTTGCTGCCCGTCCCGAAAAAGCAAAGCCGATGTACGACCGTTTCTGTGAGATCGTAGCGGAATCGGTTCCCGTTAAAAAAGGAATCTTCGGCGCCGATATGCAGATTGCCGCCGCTCTTGACGGGCCGGTCAATCTCATTATTGACACAGCCGAACTTTTGAAAAAATGAAACTGACCATCGAAAATAAAACGACATTTCTGAATGATTATTATTTTCAAACGCTTTGTTTGCTGTATTTCCCGGGCGAAAAATTCCGGGAGGACGATCCGGGCGAAAATGCGTCGTCGTTTCTGTTGGAACGCCGTGATTCCGGGTTCTATTGCAAAACCGTTTTGAAAGCCGGAGAGAGAACTGCCGAAGGCAGTTTTTTCACGGAAGGATATGTTCCGAAGGTTACGTTTTCCGAATCGGATTTTGCTGCAATGGCGCTTGGGAAAGCATATTTGAACGCCGCGTCAAAACTTTTCGGATTTGCGCTGCCTTGGGGATATCTTCTTGGGCTTCGTCCAGTAAAACGCGCAAAGTATTATTTGGACAGAGGGTATTCCGAACAGACCGTTGAGGATCTGTTCGTTTATGATTACGGAGTGTCTGTACAGAAAGCTCGGCTTGCAGTAGAAACTGCCGCACTGGAAAATAAGATGCTCGTTGATACAAGACCGAACGACTGCGGGCTGTATCTTTCGATTCCGTTCTGCCCGACAAAGTGCGATTACTGTTCGTTTATCTCCTGTGCCACACCGAAATTGCTTGGTTTGATTCCTTCGTATCTCGAACGTCTCAAGCGTGATCTTGTCGAAACATGCCGAGTGATTCGGGAAACGGGGATGCGCTTGACGGCGGTTTATGTCGGCGGCGGAACTCCGTCCATTCTGGACCCGGAACAGCTGAAAGATCTGCTTTCCTGTTTGAATTCCTGCCTGCCGAAAGAACATATCCGTGAATTTTCGTTTGAAGCCGGCAGACCGGATACGATCACCGAGGAGAAACTTCAGATTCTGAAATCGTTCGGGATCGATCGGATCAGTATCAACCCGCAAACGACAAATGACGAAGTGCTGAAGCGTATCGGCAGAAAACATTCCGTTAAGCAGTTCTTTGAGATTGCAAAGCTCGCCAAAACGATTGGTTTTTCTGTTCTGAATGCCGATCTGATTGCGGGACTGCCGGGGGATACCGAGGATTCGTTCAGAAAATCTCTTTCGGATGTCATGGAGCTTGGATTTGATAACATTACGGTACATACCTTGAGTGTGAAGAAATCTGCCGTCCTGCGTTTTTCGGAAGATGGTGTTTATGATCCCGCCGGTGTTCTTGCGAGAAAATGTGTTGAATACGCGTGGGAGACCTTGCGCTCGGGAGGATGGATGCCGTATTATTTGTATCGGCAAAAGAACATCGTCGGTAACGCCGAAAACGTTGGCTATGCAAAGCCGGGAATGGAAAACCTTTATAATGTTCTGATGATGGAAGAATACTCGACCGTATTTTCCTGCGGCGCGGGCGCGATTACGAAACTCGTAAACGGATCGCGCGATCAGATCTGCCGTCTTGCCAATCAGAAATATCCTTATGAATACCTTGACACCGATCTCGGAATTCGCGAACCGGAGATCAAAGAGTTCTTTTCGCAATATTCGTAATTGACCGAAGGGATTGCTCTCGTATGGAAATAAAAAAACAAAAGAACAAGAGTTTTCTTGTTGAAGCCGGAATCATTTCGATTTCAAGCTTTATTGTAAAAATCATCGGCGTCCTTTTCAAAATTCCGCTTGCAAACATTCTCGGCAAAGACATGGGCGTGTTTCAGGCGGCATATTCGCTTTATGCGATGCTGTATATGCTTTCGACAAGCGGACTGCCTGTTGCGATCAGTCGTTTGATTGCCGCGTCGGACAAGAAGGGAAGAGACCGTGAAGTAGAGCGTACATTCCGCGTTTCTTTGACGGTATTTGCCGTTGCAGGAGTCATCGTAACCATTTTGATGATGATTTTTGCCAAGCCGTTCTTCTCCGCCACAGATCATGCAAGCAGCGTTACTGCAGCTTACGTCATCGCGCCTACTTTGCTGTTCGTTTGTGTTTGCTCTGCGTTCCGGGGATATTATCAGGGCTTGCACAATATGTATCCGACTGCAATCGGGCAGTTGATCGAAGCGGTCTTCAAAATGGGGCTTGGACTTGGTGCAACGATCCTTGCAGCTCATCTCGGCTTTGAACCGTATATTCAAGCGGCATTTGCGATCAGCGGAATCACGATCGGCATGTTTGTCGTAATGGTCTTGCTGTTTGTGTACCGCGCTTTTGAACTGCGCAAGAAAAAAGCGTACACCTGCAAATCAACGGAAAGTTCTCGCAAAATTGCGAAGAATATCCTCTTGATTGCTTTTCCCGCCATGGTTACCTCGTCGGCGCTGTATCTTTCCAGCTTCGCGGATACCGTATTGATTAAATCTCGATTGATTTTCAGCGGTGTTTCGGAGAATATGGCAGAGGAATTGTATTCTGCATATACATCCTACTCAACTGCGATTTCGGACCTGCTGCCTTCGACATTTATTTTCCCGATCGCCATCAGTATTCTGCCCGCGGTTTCCGCGGCGTTTGCGATTCGCGATTGGGCAGAGTGCAATCGAAATATCAGGCAGTCCATTCGGATCAGCGCGATCATCGGAATGCCTTGCGGCGCATTTCTCGCCGCTACCGCGCCTTCCTGTCTGACGCTTTTGTATGCGAACGCGTTCTCCGATTATTCCGAGATCAATGCCCTTCAAGTTGCTTCCAATGCGCTACGCATTCTTGCGATCGGAATCCTGTTCATCGCGATCGTATCGACAACGAACGCTCTTTTGCAGGCGATCGGACGAATTTGGCAGCCCGTATTGTCCGTTTTTGTCGGTGTCGGGTTTATGTTCCTGTTCGAATTGTTCGGAACTTCCGGTTTCCTCGGCATTTACGCAGCGCCGATCAGTTCTACGATCGGTTATCTGATTGCGGCGTGTCTGAATATGCACTTCCTTGAAAAATATACGACGGCACAGTTATCTCCTGCCCGAATGTTTGTCAAACCGCTTATCTGCGCCGGAATTACGTTTGCGGCAACGATTTCTGTCCATACTCTTGTGGAAGCGATTCTTCCGTTTGGCGGAAGACCGGGCGCGCTGGTTGCTCTTCTGTTCAGCGGAATCACCGCCGTTGCCGTATATGTTGTTTCGATGCTTCTGCTTCATGCCATTTCCGCGGATGAAGTCCGTTTGCTTCCTTTCGGGAAAAAGATTGCGTCGTTCTTGATTGCGAGGAAAATGCTCCATGAATGAAAAACAAGCACTTATCCATAAAGACCTCTATTCATTCGATGATTTACAGGAAATCGTTCGTATTCTTCGCAGTCCGGACGGCTGTCCATGGGATTAGGTGCAAACGCATCAATCGATCCGCATGAATTTTTTGGAAGAAGTGTACGAAACGGTGGAAACGCTTGACCGCGACGACCTTTCCGGAATGAAAGAAGAACTCGGCGACGTTCTGTTTCAGGTCGTTTTTCACGGAACGATTGAGGAAGAGCGCGGTCGATATGATCTGTCGGATGTTGTTGACGGAATCTGCAGAAAAATGATTTTGCGTCATCCGCACGTGTTCGG